>JBAQGU010000855.1:0-11088 GCA_049287975.1 Roseiarcus sp. | reverse complement strand
AGAGAACGGAATGGCCGTCCTGTTCATCACGCACGACATGGCGGTCGTGGCGCAAATGGCGGACCGCGTCGTGGTAATGTACCGAGGCAAGATTGTCGAACAGGGTCCGGTCACCGAAATATTCGAGCGCCCGCGTGAGGACTATACGAGGATGCTGCTCGCCGCCGTTCCGAAGCTCGGCGAGATGCGCGGCACGATCGCGCCCGAGCCCATGCGAACTCTCGACGCCAAACCGCGGCCAGCCGCCCCGGCCGCGTCGCCGCAGGCGAAGCGAGAGGTACTGCTCGAAGTGAAGAACCTGAGCACGCGCTTTCCCGTCAAAGGCGGCGTGTTGCGTCGTACGATCGCGAACGTCCATGCCGTCGAGGATGTGAGCTTCTCGCTCAATGTGGGAGAGACGCTGTCGCTCGTCGGCGAGTCGGGTTGCGGCAAGTCCACGTGCGGGCGTTCGATTTTGCGGCTCGTCGAGGCTCACGAGGGCGAGGTCTGGCTCAACGGCTGGGAAATTCGCAAGCTCGGCGCTCCGGAATTACGCGCCGCGCGCCGCGAGATGCAAATGATATTCCAGGATCCCTTCGCCTCGCTCAACCCTTATCGGCGCCTGCGCGACCAGGTCGCGGAACCGCTCGTGAACTTCGGGCTGGCTTCGGGCGGGGAGCTGGACGACCGGATCGCAAAACTCTTCGACCGCGTGGAGCTGCCGCGCAGCTTTCTTCGGCGCTATCCCCACGAACTCTCGGGAGGCCAGCGCCAGCGAGTGGCTATCGCCCGGGCGATCGCACCGAATCCGAAGCTCGTCATCGCCGACGAAGCCGTCTCGGCGCTCGACGTCTCGGTGCAGGCGCAAGTCTTGAATCTCTTGATGGAGCTACAGGCTGATCTCGGCCTTTCCTTCCTGTTCATCAGCCATGACATGGCCGTCGTCGAACGCATTTCACATCATGTCGGAGTGATGTATCTGGGCCGAATTGTCGAGCTCGGTCCCCGCTCCGCTGTCTTGGAAGATCCTCGGCATCCCTACACCAAGGCCCTCTTGTCCGCGGTGCCGATTGCGGACCCGCGGAACCGTCGCATTCATGAGAAACCGAATGCGAGCCTGATCCCGTCGCCCATTTTCCCGCCCGGACACAAGCCGGAGCGCTCGACCTATGACGAGGTCGCCCCGGGCCACTATGTGCTGCAATAGCCTACGGTCGGACGACGTGGATGGCCGGGACAAGCCCGGCCCGAGCGGCTCGGGAGAATGCCGTTCACGCTGGACCCCCAGAGGTTCGCGTGAAAGGCTGCAACTCGCCTGCAAGGTCATGATGACCTTCGCCCCCGCTGGGTCAAATTTCCGGCATAGCTGACGGTCATCCAGCGAATGCCTGGGAAGCAGACATCATGCTGTTTTCGATCGCAACCGCGGGAGATCTCGCGAAACAGAGAGCGCAAATATGAATCCGATCATTTCCATCATGGCCCAAGGCGCTATGGGCGTCGCGACGGCGTCGCGCCTTGTCGAAAACGGCCTCGAGGTTCGCACCGATCTTACAGGACGCAGCGCCGCCAGCGCCGAACGCGCCGCGAAAGCCGGCATGAAAGCCGTCAGCGAAGACGAGTTGGCTGGCGCGGACTTCCTGCTCTCGATTGTTCCGCCGGCGGACGCGGTCTCGTTGGCCGAGCGTCTTTCTGGCGCCCTCGCACGGGCGGCGCGCAAGCCAATCTATGTCGACCTGAACGCCGTCAATCCCCAGACGACGAAAAAGGTGGCGAAGATCGTTCAGGCGGCTGGGGCGCGCTTCGTCGATGGCGGCATCATCGGCGGGCCGCCGCGCGCGGGTTACGATGGGCCGGCGTACTATGTGTCGGGCGCCGACGCGAACCTCGTCGAAGCGCTCGCGCCGTTCGGCTTGAAGATCGTTGTTCTCGACGGGCCCATTGGCGCCGCCTCCGCCCTGAAAATGTCCTATGCGGGAATCACCAAAGGAATGACCGCCATCAGTTGCTCAATGATCCTCGCGGCGCAACGCGCGGGCGTCTCCGATGCGCTGTACAAGGAACTTTCAGCCAGCCAAGCCACTTTGCTCGCCAGCCTCGCGCGGGGCGCCCCGGACATGTTCTCGAAAGCATACGGCTGGGTAGCCGAGATGCGGGAAATTTCCGGGTTTGCTGGACCGGATTGCGCTGAACGGGAAATGTTTTCGGGCGCCGCCGATTTCTATGCCCGCATCGCCCGCGACTTCGACGGCGCGAACCAAGAAATCGCGGTGTTGCGCGATTTCTTCCCGAGCGGGCGTAAACGCTCTTAGGAGACGCATAGTCAGCGGTTTCCACCGCGGCTCGTCATGCCCTCCCCGGGCTCGTATGGGGACCGAGCCCGGCATCCAGGCGGCGCGTTTGGTGATTATCCCCGCACGTCGGCCCTGGACACCCGCGCCCGTGTATGACGAAACGGAACACACAGGGACGAGCCAAGGGCGAGCGCGGGGATCCTTCTTGCAGCGCCTGCGCGAGCAATTTGTTGCCAGACTCCGGACCGCGCCTGCATGAACACGCCCGAGGGAAGTGCTCGCCAGCCGCATCGATTGGTTCAGGCTCCTCGCCAATTTCGCTAGCGAAATTATACAAACGTGTAGTTCACCATCCTTGGCCCACGTCTTATACGTATGACACGTGATGCCACGGTGGCAAATCACCGCCGCGGAGGCAATCGGCAATGCCTTTGCCACCTCGGCGTGCAAAATGGGGGCGCTTTTCGCGACGATGGAGTCCGGAGATGCTCCCCTCCTTTCGATTCAGAGCTGATGAGGACCTCCAGATCCTATGGGAGGATGGCGAACGCGCTTTCTGCCGAGGATCGCGCGGTGGCAGCGACGGCGACCGGAGCACGGTGCTGCTGGTGCTCCTCGTCGCGGAGCCCCCACCGCCGTTTGCTCTCGATCGGCTCGCGCGCGAATATGAATTGAAGGACGAGCTCGACGGGGCATGGGCCGCGCATCCGCTGGAACTCGTGCGCGAAGACGCCCGGGCTCTGCTGGTGCTCGAGGATCCCGGCGGCGAACCGCTCGCTCGGCTCCTCGGGGCGCCCATGGAGGCGGGTGGCTTTTTGCGCCTCGCAATCGGAATCGCCGCGGCTCTCGGCAAAGCCCACCAGCGCGGACTTGTCCATAAGGACCTGAAGCCCGCCCATATTTTGGTGAACTGCGCGGACGGACAAGTGCGGCTCACCGGTTTCGGTATCGCCTCGCAGCTTCCCCGCGAACGACAGCCCCTCAAGCCGCCCGAAACAATTGCAGGCACGCTGGCCTACACAGCGCCGGAACAGACCGGGCGAATGAATCGCTCGATCGATTCGCGGAGCGACCTCTATTCCCTCGGCGTCACGTTCTATCAGATGCTCACAGGCTCGCTGCCCTTCAACGCGTCCGAGCCCATGGAGTGGGTCCACTGCCATATCGCAAGAAGGCCCACGCCGCCAAGCGAGCGGATCAAGAATGTGCCGGCCCCTGTCTCACAAATGATTATGAAGTTGCTCGCCAAGACGGCCGAGGAGCGCTACCAGACAGCGGCCGGCGTCGAGCGCGACCTGCGGCGCTGTCTGGCCGACTGGGAGCGTCGGCGCCGCATCGATGGCTTCCAGCTCGGCGAACACGACACGCCGGACCGGCTGCTGATCCCCGAGAAGCTGTACGGGAGAGAGCGCGAAGTCGAGACCTTGCTCGTCGGTTTCGACCGCGTGGTCAAGAGCGGCGCACCGGAGCTGGTGCTGGTCTCGGGCTATTCCGGCATCGGCAAATCCTCGGTCGTGAACGAACTGCACACGGCGCTCGTGCCGTCAGGCGGCCTTTTCGCATCCGGCAGGTTCGATCGGTGTAAGCGCGACATCCCCTATTCGGCGCTCGCCCAGGCTTTCCAGAGCCTGATCCGCGTCCTGCTCGGCAAGAGCGACGTCGAGTTGGCCCTGTGGCGCGACGCCCTGCTCGAGGCGGTCGGTCCGAACGGACGGCTCGTGATCGATCTCGTCCCAGAGCTGAAGCTCATCATCGGTGACCCGCAGCCGGTCCCGGAACTTGAACCACAGCAGGCGCAAAGCCGCTTCCAACACGTGTTCCGCCGATTCATTGGCGTATTTGCCCGACCGGAACATCCGCTGGCGCTCTTTCTCGACGATTTGCAGTGGCTCGACGCGGCGACGCTCGAGCTGCTGGAGAATCTGCTGACCCGGTCGAATCTACAGCACCTGATGATGATTGGCGCCTACCGGGACAATGAAGTCGATGCCAACCATCCCCTGATGCGCAAACTTCAGATCATCAGGAACGCTGGCGCCAAGGTCCAAGAAATCACGCTTGCGCCGCTCGGCCGCGAGCACGTAGAGAATCTGATCGCAGATGTCCTGCACTGCGAGTCGGAACGCGCCGCGCCGCTGGCGCAACTGGTGTACGAGAAAACCGCCGGCAATCCCTTCTTCGTGATCCAGTTTCTGCATGCGCTCGCCGAAGAAAATTTGCTCCGCTTCGATCATGAAGCGGCATGCTGGTCCTGGGATCCCCATCGCATTCACGACAAGGGTTACACCGACAATGTCGTGGACCTGATAGCCGGCAAGCTGACCCGCTTGCCGGTCGAGACCAAAGAGGCGTTGCAGCAGTTCGCCTGCCTCGGCAATGTTGCCGCCGTCGCGATGCTTTCGATCGTTCTCGGGAGGTCGGAGGAGCAGGTTCGCGCGGCGCTCTGGCCGGCGCTCCGTCAGGACATGGTCGAGCGGCGGGAAGGCTCCTACAAGTTCATCCATGATCGGGTGCAAGAGGCCGCCCATTCGCTGATCCCGGAAGCGTCCCGCTCTGCGGCGCATCTGCGGTTGGGCCGGTTGCTCGAGGCGCAGACGCCGCCCGAGGAGCGGGAGGAGGCGATCTTCGAAATCGTCAACCAGCTCAACCGCGGCGCCGCGCTCATCACCGAGCGAGAGGAACGGGACCAACTTGCCGAGCTCAACTGGGTCGCCGCCAAGCGCGCGAAGGCCTCATCGGCGTATGCCTCGGCGCTCACCTATCTCGCCGGCGGGGCCAAACTGTTGGGAGACCACGACTGGGGCCGGAAACATGACCTCCGATTTGCGTTGGAGCTCCACCGCGCCGAATGCGAGTTCCTGACCGGCGCGCTGACGGAAGCGGAGCAGCGCCTCGCCGCACTGTCACTGCGCGCCGCAAATACTGTCGAACGAGCGACCGTCGCGTGCTTGCGCGTGGACCTGCATACGACCATCGGCCAGGGTGGGCGCGCGATCGCCATTGGCCTCGACTACCTCCGTAATCTTGGCGTCAATTGGTCGCCACATCCGACGGACGAGGAAGTGCGCCGCGAGTACGAGCACATCTGGCGCCAGCTCGGGGGCCGCGCGATCGAGGAGCTCGTTGATCTGCCCTTGATGAGCGACCCGGCTCGGCTTGCGACCCTGGACGTGCTTATCAGGATCGTGCCGCCCGCAGCATTCACCGACGCCAATTTGCCTTCCCTGGTCTTCTGCCGCGCGGTCAACCTCAGTCTGGAGCACGGCAACAGCGACTCGTCATGCTACGCCTACGCCCAGCTCGCAACGGTGCTCGGGCCCCACCTCGGCGACTACCAGACCGGATTTCGATTCGGCCGACTCGGCTACGAACTGGCTGAACGCCGCGGGTTGAGGCGTTACCAGGCCAGGACCTATTTGGAGCGTGGATACCTCATGCTATGGACCAGGCATGTCCGGTTTGACCGTGAACTCCTGCGTCGCGCGTTCGGCGCCGCCAATCAGATCGGCGATCTGACCCATGCGGCCCATCGCTGCGATGAACTGAACACGAATATGCTGGCTGCGGGCGATTCGCTCGTTGAAGTGCAGCGCGAGGCCGAGAAGGGTCTCGCATTTGCGCAGAAAGTGAGGTTCGGACTCGTCATCGACCTGATTGGCGCCCAGCTCGGACTTGTGCGGACGCTACGCGGGTTGACGCGGAAGTTTGGAAATTTCGACGACGAGCAGTTTGACGAGCTTCGGATCGAGCGGCGCTTTGCCAGCAGCCCGGATTTGCAGCTGGCCGAGTGCTGGTACTGGATCCGCAAGCTTCAGGCGCGCTTCTTTGCTGGCGACCACGCGTCCGCCATCGAGGCGGCCTCGAGAGCGCAACAGCTGCTGTGGACGTCGGCCTCGCAATTTGAAATGGCGGAATATCACTTCTATGGCGCGCTCTCCCGCGCGGCGGCCAGCCACACCGTTTCAATCGACCAACGGCAGCAGCACATATCAGCTCTGGCTGCGCATCACCGGCAACTACAGGTGTGGGCGGAGAATTGCCCGGAGAATTTCGAGAACCGCGCCGCGCTGGTCGCGGCGGAGATTGCGCGTCTGGAGAGCCGCGAGCTTGATGCCGAGCGCCTCTACGAACAGGCTATCCGTTCGGCGCGCGCCAACGGCTTTGTCCACAATGAGGCAATCGCCTATGAGCGCGCGTCCGACTTTTACCGGACGCGTGGATTCGACCAGATCGCTGATCTCTATTTAGAGAACGCTCGCTACGCATATGTCCGTTGGGGCGCCGACGGCAAGGTACGCCAACTCGAGGCGATGCATCCGCATCTCAGGAAGGAAGAGCCCGCACCCGGCCCGTCGACCACGATCGCGACGCGGGTCGAACGCCTCGACCTCGCGATCGTGATAAAGCTGTCGCAGGCTGTCTCGAGCGAGATGGTGCTGGAGAGACTGATCGATAGGCTCATGCGCACCGCGATCGCGCAAGCGGGCGCCGAGCGGGGCCTGTTGATCCTCTCGCGAGATGCCGAGCCGCGCATCGAGGCGGAAGCCACCACCTCCGGCGATGTGGTCGTCGTAGAACTTCGCGGTGCGCCCGTCACCTCCTCCGTGCTGCCCGAGACGGTCCTCCACCATGTCTTGCGCACCCGAGAGAGCGTCGTCCTCGACGCGGCGGCGACCGACTCCTCGTTCACCGCCGACCCTTACATTCGTCAGCGCCAGGCGCGTTCCATTCTCTGCCTGCCCTTGATCAACCAGGCCAAGCTCATCGGCGCCATCTACCTCGAAAACAACCTTATCGCGGGGGCCTTTGCGCCGGCCCAGATCGTCGTGCTCGAGCTCCTCGCCTCGCTGGGGGCAACCTCGCTCGAGAATAGCCATCTGTACCGCAATCTCGAACAACGCGAAGCCAAGATCCGGGTGCTGTTTGACGCGAACATCATTGGGGCCTTCATCGGGAGTATCGAAGGCGAGGCCTTGGAGGTCAACGATGAGTTTCTCCGCATGCTGGGGTACGATCGTGAGGATCTGGCTTCCGGTCGCATTCATCGAACGAAGATAACGCCTCCAGAATGGCGCGACCGAGACGCACGGACGGTCGCCGAGTTGAAGAAGTCCGGGACGGTTCAACCCTTCGAGAAGGAGTACTTTCGCAAGGACGGCAGCCGCGTACCCGTGCTGATCGGCGCGGCGATGTTCGAGCCCAATCGTGTGGTCGCCTTCGCGCTCGACCTCACCGAACGTAGGCGCGCCGAAGAGGCAGCGCGCCGCAGTGAAAAAGAGCTTCGCGAGGTGATCGAAGCGATTCCCGCGATGGCATGGACCGCACTGCCCGACGGCGCCAACGATTTTGCAAATCGGAATTGGCAGCAGTTTACCGGGATATCTTCAAAGGACGCATCGGGCGCTGGTTGGGCGGCGTCGATTCACCCCGCTGACGTCGCTACCGAGAAGTGGCGCGCCTCGCTCGCTAGCGGGAAGCCGTTTGAGAAAGAAGCCCGCATTCGGCGAGCTAAGGATGGAGAATACCTTTGGTTTCTCAATCGTGCGGTCCCGCTCCGTGACGAGAGCGGTAATATTCTAAAGTGGTATGGAATCTCTACCGATATCGACGATCGCAAGCGGGCGGAAGCTTTACTCGCCGGAGAGAAACGGATCCTCGAAATGGTGACGAAGGGGGACTCGCTTGCTCAAATCCTCGAGAGCCTGTGCCGGCTCGTAGAGGAACAAGCCAGCGGCCTCCTGACATCGATCCTATTGGTTGACGACAATCGCTTGCGGCATGGTGGGGCGCCCAGTCTCCCAAAGGCCTACACGGACGCGATCGATGGAACTCCGGTCGGGCCTTCCGCAGGTTCCTTCGGGACGGCGGCGTATCGGGGAGAGCAGGTGATCGTGGAGGACATCGCGATCGACCCCTTGTGGGCGGACTACCGGGAGCTGGCTTTGTCCCATTCTCTACGCGCCTGTTGGTCGACGCCAATCTTCTCCTCGCAAGCTAAAGTAATCGCGACCTTCGCCATGTATTATCGCGAGCCGCGCGGCCCGAGCCCGCGCGATCGCGAGATCATAGAACAAATCACTCATCTGGCGCGAGTCGCAATTGAACGCAAGACGACTCAGGAGGCTCTGCGGCGGAGCGAGGCTCATCTGGCGGAAGCGCAGAGGCTCACCAAGACGGGCAGTTGGGCCTACAACCCTGTGACCGGGAAAACGACTTACTGGTCCGACGAAATGTTCCGAATTTTTGGATTAGATCCGCAGGAAGGTCCGCGCTGCGGCGAAAAATTCTGGCAATTCGTTCACCCGGAAGATCTCGACAGGGTGAGAGTGCGCGTCGAGAGGGAGGCCAACGAGCAAAGAGAATACGCCGACTATTTCAGGATTGTTCTGGCCGATGGGACGGTCAAACATATCAATGATATCGGGCATCCGGTCTTCAATGCTGAGGGCAGTCTCGTCGAATTCGTGGGTACGACGGTCGACGTTACGGAACGCAAGCGCGCCGAGGAAGCGCTCCGCAGAACACAGATGGAGGTGGCCCATGCCAATCGGGTCGCGACAATGGGGCAGCTCACGGCCTCGATCGCCCATGAGATGAACCAACCGATCGCCGCGACGGTCATCAATGCTCACGCCGCTCTGCGCTGGCTGAGCGCGCAACGGCCGGATCTCGAGGAGGTCAGGCAGTCGCTCACTCGTATCGTGGAGAACGGCAGTCGTGCGGGCGAGGTCATCCGCCGGATCCGAGCGCTGATCAGGAATGCGCCGCCGCGGAAGGATTGGGTGGCGATCAACGGCGCGATCCTCGAGGTCGTCGACCTGACCCATGGCGAAGCGACAAAGAACGGCGTCACGGTGCGGACGCAACTCGCGAAGGGCTTGCCACCCATCGAAGGCGACCGAGTGCAACTGCAACAGGTGATCCTCAACTTGGTCATCAATGCCATCGAAGCGATGAGCGGATCGGGCGCAGCGCCCCGGGAATTGCTGCTAAGCACCGAAAGAAACGAGTCGGATGACGTATTGGTCACAGTGCGGGATTCGGGCCCGGGACTGGCGCCGGCGGCCGCGGAGCGCCTCTTCGACGCCTTTTTTACAACCAAGCCGAGCGGCTTGGGGCTGGGGCTGTCGATCTGCCGCTCGATAGTCGAAGCGCGTGGCGGACGGTTGTGGGCGTCCGCGAACTTGCCCCGCGGCGCCGTATTTCAATTTACCGCGCCGGCCCATACCGCGGATTCGTCGGCCGATTGACCCAGCAGATCGAGGCCGTTCGCGAAGCTGGCGATCACCAAGGCCCCGAGCAGACCGCCGACGATGCGGCCGCGGCGGCCAAACGGGCATTCGCCTCGTTGTCCGGCCCTTGCCGACCGCGGGGAAAACGTCCAATGTCCCGCGCGATTTCGCACCGCCGTTCGGAGCACATGATCGTGAGACCGTTTGTCCTTGCCCGCCGCGTTTTGCTTTTGCTCAGCTTCCTCGCCCTGGGCCCAGCCGCGGCCACCGCTGCTCCCGCGCCCGAACGATCCGTCGACATGGCGAAGGTGCTGCAGCCCGGCCCGCTGCCCGAGCTCTCGCTCGGCAACCCCGGCGGCGTGCCGATCGTCGAGTATGGTTCGCTCACCTGCCCGCATTGCGCGGCCTTCGACCGCGAGGTGATGCCGAAGTTGAAGGCGCAGTACATCGATACCGGCAAGGTGCATTTCATCTTCCGCGAGTTCTCGCGCAACCCGCTCGACGTCGCCGCGTTCGTGCTGGCGCGCTGCGTCGGCGAGGACAAGGCGCTGGCGACGATCGAACTTTTGTTCGCCGAGCAGGACAAATGGGCCTTCGTCGACAGTCCGCTGGAGCCGCTGCTCGCCGCCGTCAGGCCGACCGGCCTCAGCCGCGAAAAGGCGATGGCGTGCCTGAAGGATCAGTCCAAGGCCGACGCGATGCAGAAGATCGTCAAGACCGCCGAGGACGTGGTCAAGGTCCAGGGCACGCCGACGTTCGTGATCGACGGCAAGGTCTACGGCGGCGAACTCAGCATGCCGGACTTCGACGCGATATTGAAGCCGCTGGTGAAGTGAACCCTGTAGACGCGGGCGCCGACCGCGTCCGGCGCGAAGCGCCTCGTTCGGCCAACTCGCGGCGGCGGAGACGAGCGCGCTCGGCGCCCGCGCCCACACTCGCGCCACGCGGCCGCTTAGTGTCTTTGCCTAGCAGGCGCCTCGCGCTTCATCGCTAAGACCCGAGGCTACTCAATGACCGAGCACAAACAACTGCGGCGTCTCGACACAGTCTGGGTCACGCCAGCAATTTATTTCGTCACGATTTGTGCAAAGGATCGGCGGCCGATTATGGCGAATTTCGGGACCGTGGCCATTCTTCGCCAGGAATTCGCGGCTGCCCGCGAAAGGCATGGCTGGCGGATTGGGCGCTTCGTCGTGATGCCCGATCACGTTCATTTCTTCTGCATGAGCGATGAGAGGCGCGATGCCTCCTCGCTCTCGCGTTTTGTCGGCGCGATCAAGGAATGGACCGCCAAGCAGATGGTTGCATGCGGCGCTCGGCCCCCAATCTGGCAAAAACAGTTTTTCGACCATCTTCTGCGTTCAGACGAGAGCTACGCCAACAAATGGACCTATGTTCACGAAAACCCGGTTCGAGCCGGGCTTGTTGCGAAGGCGGAAGACTGGCCGCACGCCGGGGAGATTGAAGCGCTCGAGTAACAGGGGGAAAAATCCAGTCGACGCACGTTGACGCCGGCGCCGACCGCGTCCGTTTGGCCAACGCGCGACGGCGTAGAGAAGCGCGGTCGGCGCCCGCGCCTACAG
>JBAQGU010000854.1:0-10311 GCA_049287975.1 Roseiarcus sp. | reverse complement strand
AGGCAATGCCATCTCGCCGCCGTAGAAGCCGAACTACATCTCCAACCCAATATTCACGCGCCAATCGCGATAAGTTCGATATCTTTCTTGAGCAATTGATTTACTAGTATATTCAACGTCGTATCTTTTTCTTTCGCCAATTGCGTGAGATAGGTCAGCACCTCTGGCTCCAAGCGGATGGGAGGAATTAGCTGTACGTGCGCGCGGCTAAATTTACCTCGCGCTCCATCCGTGAAATCGTATTCTTCCCGCATGATCTCAGTGGCCTTCTCGATATTGACGGGCTTCGCTTTTCGTCGGGCTCCGAGCGGAGATTATTCGTATGACAACGTTAGAACTTTTCATTTCGACGAAGGTGTGCACGGCAAGAACGAGCCGCCCTCTGTCATTCTCCCCGATAGATATCCAACGTTCTTCCCCGTCGCTGTGATCGGGGTCGGCGATCGTCAGCAACAAGGGATCGCTGAATATCGCCATAACATCTTCGAATCTGACGCCGTGCTTGCGCAGATTTCTCGCAGCCTTCGCGTCGTCCCATTCGAATTCGTAGGCGGCCATCCCACGGGCGCTTTCTTTGTGCGGTCGGAGATACCATCAGCGACCGCAATTCGCAACGTGACGTGAAAACGGCGAGCCTCCCACAATAGGTAATGTCTGAACACGTGAAAAGCGGCGGGCCGGCCTTCGCCAACCCGCCGCCCTCATCATGTCAATAGGCGCCTTCGCGCGTTACGCTTTCGGGAACTCGAACGCCACGAAGCGAGAAGCGTCGGCCGTCTTGACCAGCATCAGCACCGACTTCTTGCCGTCCTGCTTCGCCTTCGCGATGCCGGCCTTGACTTCGCTCGGCGTGCTCACCGGCTTGCCGGCGACTTCCATGATGACGTCGCCGCTGGCGAGCCCTTTGCTGGCCGCCAAGCCGTCGGGATCGACGTTGACGATTGCGACGCCATGCTGACCGTCGTTCGTGGGAGCCAACTGGATGCCGAGCTTGAGAGCGCTATCGATAGTAGGCGCGACGTCGGCCTTCGCGGTCTGCTCGGAGTTCTGGGAGCCGAGCGTGATGTCCGCCGTCTTCTCCGCGCCATCGCGCAGGTATGTCAACTCGGCCTTTTCGCCGGGCTTGAGCGCCCCGACGTGACGGGTGAGATCGGAAGCGTCCTTCACCTCCTCGCCGTTCAGCTTGGTGATGACGTCACCCGACTTCAGACCCGCCTTGGCCGCCGGGGTTCCCGGCATGGCCTCGTCGACCAGCGCGCCATTCGCGGTCTTCAGACCGAGACCGTCAGCGATGTCCTGACTGACCGGCTGAATCTGGACGCCGAGATAACCGCGGTTCACCACGCCGCCGTGTTCGAGCGAATCGACCACATTGTCGACGGTGTTGGCCGGGATGGCGAAGCCGATGCCGACGCTGCCGCCCGAGGGCGAGAAAATCGCCGTGTTCACGCCGACCACTTCGCCTTTCAGGTTGAAGGTCGGGCCTCCAGAATTGCCCCTGTTGATCGGAGCGTCGATCTGCAGGAAGCTGTCATACGGGCCCGAGCCGATATCGCGGCCCTCGGCCTAGATGATGCCCGCAGTGACCGTGCCGCCGAGACCGTAGGGGTTGCCGATCGCAACGACCCAATCGCCGACGCGCGGCGTTTCTTTGGCCAGCTTGACGAACGGATAGTCGCCCGGTTCCGTGATCTTCAGCAATGCCAGATCCGTCTTCGCATCCGTGCCGATCACCTTGGCGTCGAGCGTCTTGCCGCCGTCCATGGTCACGGTGACGCTCTTGGCGTTCTGGACGACGTGGTTGTTGGTGACGACATAGCCGTCAGCGGAGATCAGAAAGCCGGAGCCGAGGGCCATTTCGTGTCGGGGCTGCATCTGATTGGGCTCGCCCTGTCCGCCGAATCGCTTGAAGAACTGCTGGATGTCGGGCGGCAGGTTATCCATCTGACTGGAAAGGTCGCTGGAATGCGCAGCGGCGTCCTCGATGTTCACCTTGACCGAAACGACGGCCGGCTTAACGCGGTCGACGACGGTGGCGAAGGACGGCATGGCGGAGGTCTGCAAGTCGGCGGTATTGACGGCGCCGGCGACGGCGGAGGTCGAGGCGGACAGCATCGATCCGCCGATGGCGCCCGAAGCGATGATCGCTACGACCGCGGCCGAGGCCAACACACGACCCCTACCGAGGATGGGGTGATTCGAGTTGAGGATAGACACGGTATTCTCCATGGTTGGAATGAGCGCACGTGGCGTTCGATGGCGGCACTATGCTTCAAGTCGCCTGAGGGAGACGTTGCCGGCGCATTAATCTTTCTCAATCCAACAAGGGTCGGACGGCGGGAGTAAGAGAGAGCGGTGACGGCGCGAGCAGCGGCCCCGACACCGCGAGCCTAGCGAAGCGATCGAGCGGTTCGGTAGCCGCTGCCAGACTCGCGGGGCGGCTACGTTTCCGAGATTCTTTCCCGATTTTGAGCTATTTCAAGGGGTTGCGAGGCGGAAAATTTCCCCCCGCCTCCCCGCGCGTTGTGCTTCAACCATGGACACCGCGCCGGTCAGCCGCTCCAAGATCCGCTGCCGCTGATCCGCCGTCTCGCGTCGCGGCGCCACGCGAGCCGCGGGTTCGGTGGCGGGCGCAGAGAAGGGCGCTGAAAAGAACAGTAGCATTGATTTAGATTCTCAGAAAGAAAATGTCAGGATTTTGAAAACGGCAGACGAAGGCCGTCGTCAACTGTAATTCCGCATTGTCATCCTCGTGGCTCGTCAGCCGGAGCACGTCAGCCGCGCGCCTACGTACCAGATCTTGTGGGTCCGAGGCTTCCGAGCCCATACCATTTCCGGGCGCGGATTCAATCATTTCAAGCCTTTGCGGCGCCATTTCCGGGCGACTCCGTTTTGCAACCGGCCACTCGCGCCCCGCGACGGAAACGCAAAAACGATCGGCTCCGCGGTTTTCCTCCGCGACCGGTGGTCGCAGGAACAAATATAGAACACCTACGCAACCCTGGCAAGAAATTTTTTGAGCGGCTCAGGAGTTAACCGCAAACCGAAACAAACGGTCATTATTGATTTTGTTAGATAAAATATGAACATAAATCAAATGGTATTAGCGTCGTTCATTCATCAGCCTCGGTCCGGCGCCAAATTCGCGATGACAGAAGAAGCCGTTCGAGGCGGTCCCCATCGCGGGCGATCTGTGCGAACATGCGGCTGGAAGAGAGCGATGTCGGCGCGAGGATGTCTCATGAAAATCGACCCCAAGGAATTTCGCGTCCGCGAGGGAGACGAGGTCGATCTTCGGAAGTGGCCGACAAGGATCGATCCGGTCTACAAATCCAAAGAGCACTACAAGAGCCTGATGGAAGAGCACGTCGCCAATCTCAATGCCATGCAGCAGGTCCAGTACGCGTCCAATCGCTACGCCGTGCTGATGATCTTGCAGGGGATGGACGCCTCCGGAAAGGACGGCGCCGTCCGGCACGTGATGTCGGGCGTCAATCCTCAGGGTTGCCGGGTCTACAGCTTCAAGCAACCCACCGAAGAGGAAATGGCGCACGATTTTCTCTGGCGGACGTCTCTGCATCTCCCGGAACGCGGCCGCATCGCGATTTTCAACCGGTCCTACTACGAGGAAGTGCTGGTCGTCCGCGTGCATCCCGAAAACCTCGAACGCGAGGGCATTCCGGACGCGGGCCGCCACGACCGCAAGATCTGGCGCGAGCGCTATCGTTCCATCAACGATCTCGAGAGGCGCCTGGACGTCAGCGGAACCAGAATCATCAAACTGTTCCTGCATCTTTCGAAAGAGGAGCAGCGCAAGCGCTTTCTCGCGCGCATCGACGATCCGAAAAAGAACTGGAAATTCAGCAACGCGGACGTGCAGGAGCGGGAGTTCTGGGACGACTATCGGAAGGCCTATGAGGAATGCCTCGGCGCGACGAGTTCGAGCGACGCGCCCTGGTATGTCGTTCCCGCCGACGACAAGGAAAACGCCCGATTGATCGTCTCTCAGATCGTACTCGACACGCTCGAGAAGCTCGACCTCGAGTACCCGGAGACGACCCCGAAACGGGCGCGCGAATTACAGGCGATCCGCAAGGAACTGATCAACTAAGGGCTTCGCCGCGCAGAGGCGGTCGATCTGGAATTATGTCGCTGACTCATAGCCTATCTCAACGAGAAGATGCTGTGAATAAATCAGCTTACCTGTCCATCTTTGGTCCGCGCTTACTTTACTGTGATCACCAAACCGTTGAGGTCCGCGCTGACGATCGCGCCGACCGAATTGCCGGTAAGCCTCAGCTCCGCGCCATTCGGGTTGATCAGCACGATCGCTTGCGCGCCCCGCCCGACGGCCGCGCCGACGTTCCCCGCGGCATAGACGCCGGAGACGTTCGACGGACCGCGGATGTGGCTCACGACGCCGCGGAAGTGTGTCTCGGAACCGCCGAAAGTGAACCCGTAGCTAAGGCCGCCGATGCCGAGCGGGTACCGCCTACCGTGGAAGAAGAGCGTGCCCGAACCTGCCGAACCGCCAATGACAAAGCCCGCCTTGATCACCCTGAAAGAGATGCCGCCGCTGTCGGCGTATGCGGGGGAATCAAGCGTGACGCCGATGAGGGTCAGCAATGCGATCAGGCTTGAACGAAATGCGGATGTCGCGCGCATAGATGGCATGATGGAAGGTCCTGATTCGCTAGCCGAAGAAAAGCAGAAGCGTTATGCACTCGATTCGTCAAGAGCCGGGCTGTGTATAGTTGTTCGCAATCAGCCAGCGCTAGCGACCGCCGACGACCGCAATGGCCTATGTTGTATCAGCGTCATAATTCCGGGTCGATCTTCGATCGCCGAGCCCCTTATGGTCCAGCGCCCGCCATGAGGACGACCCCGCCTTCCGGCAGATCGCTTCGGATGACGTCGGGAACCTGTTCGCCGTGGGTGTCGCCGCGCACCTTTTCGCGGATGCGGTAATAGGCGTCCTCTATGCGCAAGCCGGGCGTCGGCAGGACCGTCGCGAACGCCCGCGCGAACGGGCTGCCCTGGCCGTCCAGCCCGTCCTCGGCCGTCCTGCCCTGGCGCGTCGACAGCACGACATAGGCGCCCTCGAAATTCGACGAATCGATCGGCGCGAAACCTCGCGAGCCGACACCGCGGCTCGCGAGCGTCGGGACATTGCGGCACGCGTCGATGAAGATCAGCGTCGCGCGGGCGTGGCCGATGATCGTCTCCTCGATATGTTCCAAGGGCTCGCCGCCGCCTTCCAGACCGATCGCAGTCTTCGCCGCGAAATTCGCGGATGTCGACATCAGCAGGTTCTGCTGGCGGCCCCCGGCCGCGATCGAGAAGCCGTGCCCGGCGAAGTAGAACAGCGCGACGTCCGCGCCCTTGCTCGCGTCCGCGAAATCCGCGAGCGCCTGCTCGAACGCGTCGAGGTCGAGATCGTTTTTGACGACAACCGAGAAGCCGATCTTTTCGAGGCTCGTCTTTATCATTTCGGCGTCGATCGGCGGATTTGCGAGCGGCGCGATGGGGTAAGCATGGTTGGCGACGACGAGCGCGACGCGGCGGCCGAGGGGGACGAACGCCGGCGCTACAGTCGACTCCAGCGCCTTCGCGGGTGGAGACCCGAGAGGCAGGGACGTCGGCGGGGCTTCGCGCGCCGGCGAGGCGGCGAGGGTCGTCGGCGTCGTCGTCGGGGCCGTCGCCACGATGGTGGCGCGAATCCGGTCGCGGCCGGCGATCGCGTCGGAAAGATCGCTCTGCAGCGCCAGCGCCTGATTGAAATCGGCCAGCGCTCGGGTCAGATCGCCCTTCTTTTCGAAGACCACGCCGCGGGTCGCGTAAGCCGAGGCGTATTTCGGGTTGAGGCGGATCGCCTCCTCGACGTCCGTCAGCGCCCGGCCGAAATCGCCCTTGCCGACAAACGCGGCGGCGCGATGACGGTGCGGATTGGCCGCCTTCGGGTCGAGACGGATCGCCTCGGTGCAGTCGGCGATCGCGGCCTCGTAATTTTCCTTGAGCACGTACGCCAACCCGCGATTGTTGAGCGCCGCGGGGTAGTTCGGCGCGAGACGGATCGCCGCGGCGTAGTCGGCGATCGCGCTATCGTAGTCGCCCTTCGAATAGTAGGCCAACCCGCGATTGTTGAATGCGATCGCGTAGTCCGGCTTGATACGGATCGCTTCGGTGCAGTCGGCGATCGCGCGATCGTGGTCGCCTTTGTGGTCGTAGGTGATCCCGCGATTGTTGAAGGCGTCCGCGTAGTCCGGCTTGATGCGGATCGCCTCGTTGTAATCGGCGATCGCGCGGTCGTGGTCGCCCTTGGCCTCGTAGACCAACCCGCGATAGCTGATCGTAGGGGCGTAGGCCGGTCTGAGGCGGATCGCCTCGCTGTATTCACCGATCGCGCGGTCGTGGTCGCCTTGGGCTTCGTAGGCCAACCCACGATTGCTGAACGCATCCGCAAAGTCCGGTTTGAGGCGGATCGCCTCGTTGTAATCCTCGATCGCGCGGCTGTGCGCGCCTTTGGCTTCGTAGGCCAACCCGCGTTCGCTGAGTGCAAAGTAGTAGTCGGGTTTGAGTCGGATCGCCTCGTTGAAATCTCCAATCGCGCGGTCGTTGTCTCCCTTCAAATGGGAGGCCCATCCGCGATTGTCGAACGCTTGGTAGAAGGCCGGGTTGCGGCGGATCGCCTCGCTGTAATCCTCGATCGCGCGGTCGTGGTCGCCCTTGAAATCGTAAGCCACTCCGCGATTGTTGTACGCGACGGCGTAGCCGGGAGCGAGGCGGATCGCCTCGGAGTAGTCCGCGATCCCGAGATCGCGGTCGCCCTTGGCGACGTATGCCAATCCGCGATTGACGAGCGCTACGGGGTAGTTCGGCTTGAGACGGATCGCTTCGGTGCAGTCTGCGATCGCGCGATCCTGGTCCCCTTTCAAGTAGTACGTGTACCCGCGATCGTTCAATGCGTCCGCGTAGTCCGGCTTGAGACGGATCGCCTCGGAGTAGTCCGCGATCGCGCGGTCGTGGTCGCCGTTGTGGTCGAGGGCCAACCCGCGGTTGTTGAATGCGTCGGCGTATCGCGGTGCGAGACGGATCGCCTCGTTGTAATCATCGATCGCGCGCTCGTGATCGCCCTTGGCTTCGTAAGCCAACCCGCGATAGTCGAAGGCATTGGCGTCCGCGGGTCTGCGGCGGATCGCCTCGCTGTAGTCCCCGATCGCCCGGTCGTGGTCGCGCTTGGCTTCGTACGCCAGCCCGCGATTGGTGAACACCTCCGCGAAGTCCGGTCTGAGACGGATCGCCTCGTTGTAATCATCGATCGCGCGCTCGTGATCGCCCTTCGCTTCGTAGGCCAATCCACGGTTGTTGAAGGCGTTGTAGTAGTCGGGTTTGAGGCGGATCGCCTGGTTGTAATCTCCGATCGCGTGGTCGTAGTCGCCCTTGGAGCTGTAGGTCCAGCCGCGGTTGTTGAAGGCAACCGCGAAGTTCGGCTCGAGGCGGATCGCCTCGGTGTAATCCGCGATCGCGCGGTCGTGGTCACCCTTCGCTTCGTAGGTCGACCCGCGATCGCAGAAGGCATAGGCGTAGTCGGGTTTGAGGCGGATCGCCTCGTTGTAATCCCCGATCGCGCGGTCGTACTCGCCCTTGCTCTTATACGCCCAGCCGCGACCGCTCAAGGCCAAGACGTAGTTGGGCTGGAGGCGGATCGCCTCGCTGTAATCATCGATCGCGTGGTCATGGTCGCCTTTGGCGTCGTAAGCCCAGCCGCGATTGTTGAACGCGACGGCATACTGCGCGTCGAGGCGGATCGCCTCGGAATAATCCGCGATCGCGTGCTCGTGGTCGCCCTTGGCCTCGTACGCCCAGCCGCGATTGTTGAACGCGACGGCAAATTGCGCGTCGAGACGGATCGCCTCGGAATAATCCGCGATCGCGCGATCGTGGTCGCCCTTGGCATTGTAGGCGAACCCGCGATCGTTGAATGCGACGGCGTAGTCCGGCTTGAGGCGGATCGCCTCGTTGAAATCCTCGATCGCGCGATCGTGGTCGCCCTTGGCATCGTACGCCGCGCCGCGATTGCGGAACGTGTAGACGTCCGACTGGAGGCGGATCGACTCGGTGTAATCCGCGATCGCGCGATCGTGGTCGCCCTTCGCCTCGTACGCCAGCCCGCGACCGGCGAACGCAAAGGCGAGGTCCGGCTTCAGGCGGATCGCCTCGTTGTAATCTCCGATGGCCTGGTCGTGCTGGCCCTCGAGCTCGTGGGAGTACGCGCGATTGGCGAACGCGACGGGGAAGTTCGGCAGCAGGCGAATCGCGTCGTTGTAATCTACGATCGCGCGGTCGTGGTCGCGCTTGTTGTCATACCCCAGTCCGCGATTATTGAGCGCGACGGCGCGTTTGACGATTGTTTCCCTGGATCCGCGGGACAGAACGTTCGAGCAGCCAGAAATTTGCCTGTCCCAGTCCTGACCGCCACTGCTGCTCTGCGAGCACGCGTCCCAATCTCGATCTGCCGCGACCACGGGGGAAGCGAAGGCCATGAACGCAGCCAGGGCCAGCCAACCGAAACGCCAGGACATGGGACCCTCCCGACAAAAACCTGAACCGAGCCTTGGCGAGCGTCCCCCGAAACGCCCAATGCTGCGCGTGTCCTCCCCCGCATCGCCGCCGTGACTGTCGGATTCTTCGACGTCGCGCGCAGACGGAAAATGCCGCCATGTCTCCGATCGTGTCAACCTCGGGCTCCGGTTGGAGACCGATCCCCGCCGCTGTGACCTTCGCAGAGCCGTCGGAGAGATTTTTGAAGGTCCGAGCCTTCGCAATCGATTTGCGAGGGGCGCCAATCGTTTCGGAAGACCTCTATCGTTCGACGGCGCGCCGAAGACCACCGCACGCGGGAGGCTTTACCGAAACCGAGCGAGGGCGGCGAGGCGTGACGACGCCGTGCGCACCCACTGTCGGCGATAGCCTGCCTAGCCTACGCCGCCTTCCCCTTCGGGGCATGCCCGACGTATCCTGCGACCAGGATCAGCCCGCTCTGACGGTCGCGTAGCGCGAACAGGAAGGGCTTGTCGACGACCATATGGTAGGCATCGTCGATCTCCAGCGAGCGCCCCACGATCACCGCGGTGGCGGCGGCAGCCTCGGCGCCCTCTTCATCGACATCGATCATCGCGCGCTGCGCGACCTGCGTCAGCTTGGCGCCGGCCCCGAAGGCGGCGAGCGCGGTAGGCGACTTCAGCCCGTCGCCGAGCCCGGCCTTCTCCAAGGTCGGCAGCAGACTGGAGCTGGCCTGCAGGGAAAATCGAGGCAAGGCGATGTCGCCTTTATGAAGCGCGAATCCCTCGCCGGAAAGCCACGTCGCCGCCTCGGAAAATTCCTTCGCCGTCTTCGGCGCTTTGGTCGAGGTGACGACGATCAAGGAGAACCGGTTGCCGGCGAACGGAAGATCGACGGCGATCAAATCCTTCTCCTGCCGAAACGACTGATGGGCTTCCGGCAGATGCATCATCATGACTTTGTCGGACTTCTTGTCGGCGCTCGTGAAGGGCGTCTCGACGGTCGCTTTCGGATCGAACGTCGCGGCCCATTTCGCCTTGAAATGCAGGGCGTTGAGCGCGACCAGATCCGCCTTCTCCAGCGGCTGGCCGAGAATTTCCGGGATCGCGCCCTTCGTCGTATCATTGACCCAGCCGTCGATCTTTTTGACCGCCTCCATCTTGGAAAGATCGTCGACGTAATACTGAACGTTCAACGCCCCGAGGCCCGCCAAAAAGATCGGGCTCGGCTGCGCGGTCGGCGCAAAGACGATCAGATCCTTCGAGACGAACACCGCCGGGTCGGCAGCGGTGGCGTTTTGCCGCGCCGCGCTCAGCGCGGCCAGCCCCAATTTCGCATCCGCCGAGCCCTCGAAGCCCATCGCCTTGACGATGGCGCTCTTCATCTTGGTGTCCGCGCCGTCGCTCAGCACCGAAAACACGGAGGCCAGCCCCGCCGGCGAAATCGTTGGATCGACGCCGGGCGCGGCGTCTTTGATGAGTTGCCAGGCGAGCCTGGCTTGCGCCGTCGCGATGGCGGTCCGGGTCTCTTTGTTCGGCGCGACGCTCTCCGGCGTGGACGGCGCGGAGGGGGCGGACGTGGACGGGGCCGGCGTGGATTGGGTCGGAGGCGCGTCGTTTGATTGGGCGAGGACGGCTCCCGTCGCTGTCGAAAGCGCGGAGGCGAGGGCGATGATTGCGATCGATCGACGCATGGAAGTCTCCAGAAGACAGGCCCGCGAGGGGGCGGTGCGCGCGCCCTGGCAGGGCG
>JBAQGU010000853.1:0-1767 GCA_049287975.1 Roseiarcus sp. | reverse complement strand
CTTCAGCCGAGCCGGATCGGCGGCGCGCAACGCCGTCGCCCTGGCGGCGATATCCGCGGCGTTCGCAACATCACCGGCCGCGCTGCGCTCCATGCCGGCGATCAAATCTTTGAGATTCGCCGCCTGTCCCGCGAGTTCGGCCGCGCGCTTGCGCTCGGCCCCCAACGCGGTTTCTGCGACGGAAAGGGATTGTTGGCGCGCGCGGATCAACTCGGTCAGGCGTGTCTTGTCGAGCGCGAGCGACTGCGCGCTCCGCGCCAGATCGTCGCGCTGACTGGCGATGGAGGCGCGCAAGGTGGTCAGTTTGTCGAGGTCGCTCGCCAACGCGTCTGCCTCGCTCTTCAGATCGGAGATCGTCGCCCCGAGCATCATCGCCGCCCGCACCGCTTCGACCATGTCGCCCGGCCGAACCAGAATGGCGGGCGGCGGGTCGCGGCCCATTCGCTGCAGTGCCGCGAGCACGTCCGAAATCACTACGCGGCGATTGTCCAGCGAGGCGCTCAATGCGTCGGCGTTGATATTCAGCTCGGCCAGCCGCGCGGTCGCGGCCGCTCGCTGACTCTCGGTTTCCTGCACCTTGGCGGCCGTCTCGATCAAGGCCGCGTTCAGCCGCGCCCGATCGAGCCGGATCGCCTCTACGTCCGCCTCGATCTGGCGACGCTGCTGCTCCGACGCCTTCAGTGTGTCCTCGACGCCGTGCAATTGGGTTTCCCGTAACGCGCGCTCGTCTGATTTGGCGGCCGGAACGGGGGGTTCGGCGCATGCGGGCGCACAAACCAAGACCGTGGCGACGAGCGCCGCGGACCCGTAAGCCCGCGCTGCAGGAAAACGAATCGCCATCGCGGTCCATAATCGCACGATTCGGACAATAAGACGGCAGGATTCTTGCAGCGCGGCGAATACTGCTCATTCCGGCGCGAGCCGTCAGCCAGCCCCCCCGCCGCCGCGTCAAGTCCGGCCTCCAGCAGCCACGAGCCGGGCATCCAGGCACTGCTCTCTGTGGATTATCACGCGGCCCTGGATACACGGGTCAAGCCAAGTCAAGCCCGAGGATGACGAAACCGAAAGCACCGCGCTTGTTTCGAAAGCACAGCGCTTATTTCTCGGCGTCGCAGTAGCGCCTATTATGGGCCGTTCGTTGGGACGAGGCGGAGATGGCGAGGGCGGCGGAGAGACTTCGGAAGGTGACGATCGCCGAATTCGACGAAATCGCGGAAAAGGCGACCGAAGCGCGCGATTACGAATTGATCGACGGCGAAATCGTCAGATGACGAACCCCACGGAGACGCACGAGCAGATCGCTTCGAACATCGGCGCCCGCCTGAAGCTCGCCATGGATAGCAGGGGCTGCCGCACTTATCAGGGCGGCATGCGCGTCCGAGCGGACCAAATTCGAAAGCGTTCAATAAGTTCAAACCGGATGTCGTCGTGCGTTGTGAACGCCGGGAACCGCCGCCTACATCACCGATCCTGTCGTCGTCGAGGTGCTTTCGCCATCGACGATGGACAACGATCGGGCCAAAGCTGCGTTTCTACAAGGCGCTCCCGACAGTTCAGCGCAACGTGCTAGTATATTCCGATCAAATGCGCGCCGAACATTATTGGCGAATGGAAGATGGTTGACGATTCGAAGCTCTGACTGCGCCGGAACAGACGTTGGCGCTCGAAGCGGTCGATTTCAGGATGGAGATGGCCCAGGTCTATTTCGATCTCGCTTTTGAGGCGCTTGGACCCGAGGCGCACCGGCCGCCGATGGATGTTCTTCCC
>JBAQGU010000852.1:0-1616 GCA_049287975.1 Roseiarcus sp. | reverse complement strand
TGTTGTCGCGAATTAATTCCCTGTTGGTCGCGAATTGATTCCCTGTTGGGTCGAATTAAATTCCCTGTTCCGTTGCGCAGGGAATTTGAACCGAGGCCTCCCGCAAGCTACTGAATTCGCAGATGTTTTCGAGACTGATTTCCCGGGGAAGCGGCCGATTCCGAGAAAATTGCCTGTTGATTCCCTGTTAGCCGCCTCAGCTGGGTCCTCCGCTCGACTTCTCCCAGAGGAAATCGAGCCCGAGCGCGGCATCCGTCGGCTTCGCCGACATCTTCTCCTGCAAGAGGGAGAAGGGAGGCTGGCCGGCTGACCGGCTGACCGGGCGCTAGTGCCCCTGCGCCGCCGTCGTGCTATTCCTGCCCGCTTCTCGATCTTGAAAGCGCGGCCTCCTATGACGTCTCCACCGGCCTCCTCCGCGCCCGCCCGCACGATGTTGCTGACGGGCGCCTCGCGCGGCATCGGCCACGCGACCGTCAAGCGCTTCTCCTCGGCCGGATGGCGCGTGATCACTTGTTCGCGGCACGCGTTCCCGGAGAGCTGTCCCTGGATGGCCGGACCGCAGGATCATCTGCAGATCAATCTGGCCGACGCCGACGACACCGCGCGCGCGATCCGCGAAGTGCGTGAGCGGCTGGACGGCGGACGGCTGGATGCGCTCGTCAACAACGCCGCGATTTCCCCCAAGGGTCCCGGCGGCTCGCGGCTGGGTTTGTTCGAGACCGAATTCGCCGATTGGCTGACGGTGTTCCAGGTCAATTTCTTCGCGCCCGCCCTTTTGGCGCGCGGCCTCGGCGCCGAACTCGAACGCGCGCAGGGCGCCATCGTCAACGTGACCTCGATCGCGGGCTCGCGCGTGCATCCGTTCGCCGGCATCGCCTATGCGACCTCGAAGGCGGCGCTGGGCGCGCTGACGCGGGAAATGGCGGCCGATTTCGGCCCACGGGGCGTGCGCGTCAACGCGATTTCGCCGGGGGAAATCGATACCGCGATTCTCTCGCCGGGCACCGAGGCGATCGTCGCGCAGATCCCGATGCGCCGGTTGGGCACGGCGCAGGAAGTCGCCAAGGCGATCTATTTCCTCTGCACGGAGCAGTCGAGCTACGTCAACGGCGCGGAGTTGCTGATCAACGGCGGACAGCATGTCTGAGGCGGCGCGTGGATGATCGGCTCTACCCGGCGCGGCCGATCCTGGCCGCCTCGATCGCGGTGTTCCGCAACGGCCGCGTCCTGATCGCGCGCCGCGCGCGCGCGCCGCTGCTAGGGCTCTATTCGCTGCCGGGCGGAGTCGTTGAACTCGGCGAAACGCTGCGCGAGGCGGCATTGCGCGAACTCGAGGAGGAAGTTGGAATCGACGCCGAGGTGATCGGCTTCCTCGACCATGTCGAGCCGATCGCGCGCGAGGGCGCGCGCGTGCGCAGCCATTACGTGATCGCGGCTTTCGTCGCACGCTGGCGAGCGGGCGAGGCGCGCGTCGGGCCCGAGGTCGACGATTTCGCCTGGATCGAGCCGGAGACGATCGGCGACTGGCCGACGACGCCCGAGCTGCCGAGGCTGATCGCGGAGGCTGCGCGTTGGGAGCGGAGCCTGTGAGGGCGCTCGCGGTCGCGCTCGTGCTG
>JBAQGU010000851.1:0-1671 GCA_049287975.1 Roseiarcus sp. | reverse complement strand
TTCCTCCCGGTGATTCCCCTCCCCGTTCTTACGGGGAGGGGAAGGGGGTGGGGGCGGCTTCCGCTTCCGGAAGCTTCGAGGCTTCACCACGGAGAACCCCACCCCTACCCCCTCCCAGCAAGAGGCGGGGAGGGGAGCATCCGATAAACCCTCATCGCCGAGTCATGCAGGATCGCGCGTTGTTGCTCCGGGGGCAGCGCTTCAGTGGCCTTGCGATAGGCATCGGCGAGTTCGTCATAGCGCGTCCAGAGCTTTTCGATCGGGAAATTTGAGCCGAACAGGCAGCGATCCGCGCCGAATATCGAGACCGCCTCGTGCACGACTTCGGCGATGTGCGCGGGGTCGTTGCTGTGCAGGAACGTGCCGAGGCCGGAGAGCTTGGAAACGACATTGGGGCACGCCGCCAGCCGAACCATGCCGGCGCGCCATTCGGGTCGACCCGCGGGCGAGAGATCCTCGAGCATCCCAGCGTGCTGCAGGACGAACGTCACTTTGGGACAGGCTTCCGCGAGATCGGCGCCGCCGGGCATTTGCGGCGCGAACAGCTGCAGGTCGAAGCTCCAGCCGTAATCGGCGAGATGGGCGACATTGCGCTGGACCGTCGGGTCGGTCGCGAGATCTGGGCGCGCCGCGAATCGGTAAAGCGTATCTTTGTGCCAGTGCAATTGCATGCGGATGCCGCGAACGAGCTTGTAGCGCGCCAGTCGATCCAATTGCGGGCGCACGTCCTCGACGCTGAAATCGGCGTAGGCGACGATCGCGTGCGGCCATCCCGTCGCTTCCGCGGTTCGTTGCACCCACGCGGCCTCGTCCTCGTAGCGCTCGCGCGGCCAGTTGGCCTGGACATAGACAGACTTGACGACGCCAGAGCTCGAGATGTCGGAACGAAACTCCTCGATCGAATAATCGCGGCGGATCGGCTCGTAGGGCCCGAAAATGCGCGGCTGCATCGGGCCAACGAGCCAGGGCAGGTCGGACTGCCGCCATATGTGATGATGGCTGTCGACGATCGGGATCACGCCGCCCTCCGACGCGCAAGGCCGAGCAGATGATCGACGATCGCCGGCGTCGAACCGCCGTCGACCATTTCGTCGACGAAGCGCGAGATCGCGATCAGCGCCTCGGTCTGCGGCTTGAAATTCTTTCCGACCGCGAGCGGCGTCAACCAGCTCACGCGCCAGGCGCGCCGCGAAAGCTTGGCGACGGCATCGCTCATCGCCACGGGATCGCCGCGCTCGAGACCGTCGGAGACGATCAGCAGGAGAGCGCCACGGGCATAGCCGGCGAAGCGCGGCACGGCGAGAAAGGCCTGCAAAGCGTCGCCGATCCGCGTGCCGCCGTCCCAGTCGCTCACCAGCCGCGCAGCGGCGCCGAGCGCCTGTTCGCGGCGCTTCAGATGCATCGGGCGCGTCACGCGGGAAAGGCGGGTGCCGAAGGTGAAGACTTCGATGCGCTGGGAGGCCTGAGAGAGGGCATGCGCAAGCCGCAGATTGTCCTCCGTCCGCGACTTCATCGAGCCGGAGACGTCGATCAGCAGCAGAATCTTGCGCGGCCGCGTGCGGCGCTTCAGTCGTGCGAGTTTCAAGACCTCGCCATCGTTGCGCGCCGCGTCGCGCAAGGTGCGGCGAAGGTCGATCATGGCGCCGCGTCGGCCGCGCATCCGGCGGTAGG
>JBAQGU010000850.1:0-2674 GCA_049287975.1 Roseiarcus sp. | reverse complement strand
TCGTCATTGCGAGGAGCGAAGTTGCGAAGCAACCCAGGGTAGCTTTCGTACGGAAAAGGAGAAGCAATGAAGCTGTTCGTCCCGCGAAATGCGGCCTGAGTGTACGGAAAAGCGGATGGCCCGTTTCATCCAAGGGACCGGCCGGTGGCTGGTGCGGAACTCGCAATGACGGGTTGGAAGTTGGCGCGCTTATTCTTGGGCGTCGCCTAAGCACCTACTTTCGGGCAATCGCCGTCGCTTAGGCGGCGCCCAATAACTACCGAATCGATCGGGTCAGCGGCGACCCATCCGTCATTGCGAGGAGCCCTTGCGACGAAGCAATCCAGGGGCCACAACATGCGGGGCGCCAGCAACCTAGACCGTCGTACTGCGGCCCCTGGATTGCTGCGCTTCGCTCGCAATGACGGACACGGAATTGGCTCACTTGTTTCTGCGTGTCGCCTTATGGTGTTGTGTGTCACGCGCTCTTTTCGGTGGGCGGCGGTACGTGCACCGGACTGGCGCCGCTCCACGGCCTGTCCGTCATGGCCGGGCTTTTTCCGGCCATCCACGTCGGCCAGCCGCACCGGCCTTCCCGGCGCTGTTGGCGCCCGATCGGCAAAGCCTTGCGGCCCTCGCCAAGCCGGACCACGTGGATGGCCGGGCACAGGGCGATCGGAAGAACGCCCGTCCTTCGACGGCTATGCCCGGCCATGATGGAAAGCCATGGAAAGCAGGACCTCTCCCCAACGGTCGTGCTCGCCGCTAGGTTTAACGATAGCACCATGCCTTCCCTCCCAAAAAAGACTGGGAAAAGCCGCAGCGGCGGCCTCCGGTATTTCTGGCGCTGCATTCATATGCCCGTGTCTTTGCAGGCGCCCCCGCTGTAAATAGGGGCTTGGCCAGCGCACCTCCGGATCGTTCTTGCCTTTCCTGTCAGACATCGTCTTCGAAGCCGGCTTGGTCGCGCGTTCGCTGCAGGATTATGTCCGTGGCGGCGCCCTGCGGCTGGGCGTCACGGGACTTTCCCGCTCCGGCAAGACCGTGTTCGTAACCGCCTTGATCAACAATTTGATCGCGGGTACGCGGATGCCGGTTCTGGCCGCCTCCGCGGAAGGCCGCATCAGCCGCGCTCGTCTGGAGCCGCAGCCCGACGACGCCGTGCCCCGCTTCGCCTACGAGGAGAACCTGGCCGCCTTGAACGGCCTCGATCGCCATTGGCCGCAATCGACCCGGCGCGTCTCGCAGCTTCGATTGCGGATCGAGTTCGAACGCGCGACCTCCTGGGGCTCGGGCGCCTCGACGCTCAATCTCGACATCGTCGATTATCCCGGCGAATGGCTGCTCGATCTTCCCCTGCTGAACAAGAGCTATGCGCGATGGTCGGAGGAGACGATCGCGGCGAGCCGGACGCCGGCTCGCGCGCCGTTGGCGAAGGCCTGGGCGGAGCATCTGAACGGCCTCGACCCAGCCGCGCCGGCGGATGAAGAAATCGCGCGCGCCTACGCCGCCGTGTTCACCGCCTATTTGCGGCAGGCGCGCGACGACGTCTATGCGCTCTCGACTTTGCCGCCGGGCCGCTTCCTGATGCCAGGCGATCTCGCCGGCTCGCCCGCCCTCACCTTCGCGCCGCTGCCGCTCCAGCCGGGCGTGGAAATCGCGGCCGATACGTTGGCTGCGATGATGGAGCGGCGCTACGAGGCCTATAAGACACACGTCGTGCGGCCGTTCTTTCGCGATCACTTCTCGCGCCTCGACCGCCAGATCGTCCTCGTCGACGCGCTGACTGCCTTGAATTCCGGGCCCGCGGCGCTTCGCGATCTGGAAAGCGCGCTCACCGAGGTGCTGGGCGCGTTTCGCGCCGGGCGCGCCTCGACGCTCGCCTCGATCTTCCGCCCCCGCGTCGACCGCATCCTGTTCGCCGCGACCAAGGCCGACCACCTGCACCACTCCAGCCACGACCGGCTGGAGGCGATCCTGCGCGTCTTGACCGCCAAGGCGATCGCGCGCGCCGAAGGGGTCGGCGCCGAAATCGACGTTGTCGCGCTGGCCGCGATCCGCGCCACCCGCGAGGCGCAAATTCGGCATGCCGGCGAGACGCTGGATGCGATCATCGGCGTTCCAGAAGCGGGTGAGAAGCTGGGCGGACAGATCTTCGACGGCGTCGCCGAGGCGGCGGTGTTTCCCGGGCAATTGCCGGAAGATCCGCACGCCGTCTTCGAGGGCGAGGCGATCGCCCTGCCCGAGGCCGAAAACGATTGGCGCTTCCTGCGCTTTCGCCCGCCCGTCGTCGCCCGCGGCGCCCCGGCGCCGCAGATTCGGCTCGATCGCGCGCTGCAATTCCTGATCGGGGACAAATTGGCATGACCGAGCATCGCCCGCGCCCGCGCGCCTTTCGGTTGGACGATCAACGCGTCGCGCTCGACGACGCCCCTGCCCCGGTCGCGCCGACCGCCGTCATTCGTTCCGAAACGACGCCGATTCCAGCCTCGACCCGACCCGAAGCGCTCGACGAGACCGAACGCCAGATCGAGGCGGCGCAAAATTCCGGGCTGCGAAGCCGCTGGAGGCCGACCCTGGGCGCGCTGACCGCGGCGGGTTTTGGCGGGCTCGTTTCGCTGACTCTGGGGCTCTGGGCGAGCGACCTCATCGAGGGATTGTTCGCGCGGGCCGCTTCGCTCGGCTGGCTCGGCGC
>JBAQGU010000849.1:0-8600 GCA_049287975.1 Roseiarcus sp. | reverse complement strand
CTGCGTCCGCACGCCGGTCTTGACCGAAATGACCGCTCCGACGGCGTTGCGGTTGGGATTGGGCTCGACGAGACGGATTTCGATCCAGTTGCCCATGGGCTTCGTCCCGCCCGCGCCGTCGTCGGCGCCGAGGTTGCGGAACAGGCTCGCGGGCGCGGCGCGATTGACGACGAGAAGATCGAGCGCGCCGTCGAGATTGAAATCGGCGATCAGCGCGCCGCGCCCCTGGCGGTCGAGAGCGATGCCTGCTTGCGCGCCGGCTTCTGCAAATTTGCCGTTCCACTGTCCAAGCAGCAGATTATTGGGATCGAAGGCCGCGAAATCGGGCATCTGCGCGACATTGCCCTTGGAGATGAAGAGATCGAGCAGGCCGGCGTTGTTGAAATCGGCGAATTCGGAATGCCAGCCGGTCGAGGGCCGCTTGTCGCCGCCGGCATAGGGGATATGCGCGGTCGCGCCGACTTCGCCCGCGATGTCGCGGTAGACGGGAAACTCGCCGCGCCCGGCTTCGTCGGGATCGAGCTTCTGCAGCTTGGTGTCGCCCATCGAAGTCAGCGCGTATTCGGGATAGCCGGAGCCGTCGATGTCGCCTTCAGCGATGCCCATGCCGAAGATGGAGACGTGCCGCCAGCCATCGGCGCGCGAATAGAGTCTTGGCGTCTTGTCGGGTTCGATCCGCCACATCTGCTCCTCGCCGCCGCGATAGTATTGCCGATCGTTCGAAACCCGCAGCGAAGGCGTGCCCGAGCGGTTCCAATCGGTAAACAGCATGGAGAGCGCGCAAAAGCCGGGCGCGAGCGGCGTCCGCACGGAATAGTCCGGCGTGTCGCCGGGCTGCGGCCGGTAGAGCGAATTCTCCTCGCAAGTGCCCCAGGGCGAGCCGGGCGCGTTGCGATCGACATAGTGGCCGATCGCGAGGGTCGGGAATTTCTGGCCCTTCTCCCATTCGGCGGCGAAGGACGTCGTCCAGCCCGGGTCGCCGTCGAAACCCCAGAATTTGTTGGCGAGCGTGAACGTGCAATCGGGCCCGCCCTTCAGGATCAGGTTCTGCCCGACCCGCAGCACGAACAGGTCCATGTGTCCGTCGCCGGAAATGTCGAGGGGATACGCGCCGATGACATTGTCGAGCAGGCTGGGATCGGCCCCGATATCGAGCGGCTTTTCCTCGAATTTCAAGGGACCGCCGGTCGTGGACTTGTTGACGAACAACTTCGCGCGGTTTTTGCCGCCCGCGAGGAAGACGCTGGGGAAGCCGGAGCCGTCGCAGTCAAACGCCGCGCCGCCGCCGCCGACGAAGAACTCCCAGGGGCCGCCGTAGACATTTTGGAGGCCCGCCGCCGCCGCTTCCTCATGCATGATCGGGACGTCGCCGAGCGGCTTCTGAGCGCCGTCGGCGGCGAGGGCGGGGGCGGCCGTGAGGATGAGCGCGACGACGGCGCCCACGAACTTGTAGGCGCGGGCGCCGACCGCGCTCCTCTCCACCCGCGCGAGTTCTGCCAAGCGAGGCGCTCCGCGCCGGACGCGGTCAGCGACCCCGGCTACATCAGACTTACTCATCACGGCGCCTCGATGACGAGCGAGCGGAGATACGCGATCACCGTGTCTCTCTCCGGCTTCTCCAGCGCGAGATAGGCGTCGCGCGCGAAACGCGCCTCGCCGCCGTGCGCGGCGATGATCTCCTCCAGCATGCGAAAATCGCCGCGATGGCCATAGGGCGCCGTCGATCCGACTCCCCATAGGCGCGGCGTCAGGAACACGTCGCGTTCGACGAAACGCTGCGCCTGCAATTCGTTGCCGAGCGCATCCACTTCGCTGTCGACGATCAAGTGCCGCTTCAAGTCGCTGAACAGCGGGATCAGCCATTCGCCCTTGTCGTTCTTGCGCAGGCGCTGGGCGAACCGCTGCTGGGAGAGGTCGATCGCGATGCCCTTCTTCACTTCGCCTGCGCGCAACGTCCCGGCCATGTCGTAAGGCGCCGGGTCGGTGAAGGTCATCGATTTCAGCGGCAGCGTCGGGATATGGCACGAGGCGCAGCCCAGCGTCTGGAATTGCTCGGCGCCACGCGCTGCGGCAATACGCCAGTCCTCCGGCAGGTCGCTCTTGACAGCCGGCGGCGGCAGCGTCGCCTGGAATGCGACCAGCGCCGAAACGTCCCCCTCGGTCAGGGCATCGGGCACGCCGCTCTCGGCGAAATCGTGGCTGCCGGTCCAGCGGACCCCGAAACGTTCGATCGCCTCCATGCCGTGATGGGCGTTCAACGCGTTGATGGTGAACTGGCGCAGCGAAGTGAAGACCCCCTTGCGACTGAACGGCCGCACGATCAGATCGGCGTCGACGCCTTCGATGCCCTCCAGATCGACGATGCCGTCGCAATGCGCGGTGATCGCGCCGAACCGCACGCCCTTGGTCATCAGGTCGGCGCGTACATCCTGGCCGCTCGCTCGGCTCTGTGCGACCGCGACTGCGCGCTCGGCTTGCAGGTCCGCCGTCATCTCCCGCGCGAGCAATTCGACCAGTCCGTCTCCCATCAACGCCGTCGTGTGGCGCTCGCTGGAAAACGAGGGATCGACGGAGTCGAATTGCGCGCTTTCGAATCCCTCGGAAACGAACACGTCGGTCACGAAGTCGCCGGAACCGCCGACGACCGGATCGTTGTGGCAGCCCGCGCAGGAATTCGAGTCGGGCCCGCTGGTCCGCGTGAACGCGGGATTGACGCCGCTTCGGCGCCTGGTCGGCACGATCGCTTGCGTCGCCTTCGGCCGTCCCGCACCGTCCTCGGTGGTGAACTTGGCCTTGAAGAGCGTTTTGCCGCGCGCGATCAGCGCCGGAAGCACGGAGGCGCCCTCGGAGGCGATCGCGTCGAAGTCCACATGCGAGTCGAACACGCGCTCGTCCCAGGAATTTCTCGCCGCGGCGCTGGCGACGCCAAAGCCGGCCAATACCCCGAACAAGATCCACAATCCTCGGCGTCGCCTCATGTTTCCTCACCTCGCCGTCCCCCTGGAGTCCGATCGGGCGCTCGGGTCGCGTTTAGATGTCACGCCGCGGACAGGGTTCGCAAGGGCGTCGAAGGTTGCTGCGCGACGGATCGATCATTTTTTGAGTTGCAGGCCTCAGGAATGATTGTTACTCTCTCTGCAACAAAAATGGAAACGCCCTCTGGACACCTTACGCTGAAGGATCTCGCCCGGGAGGCGGGGGTCAGCGTCGCAACCTTGGATCGCGTTCTGCATGGCCGCGCCGGCGTGCGGGCGGAAACGGCGCGCCGCGTACGCGAGGCGATAGAGCGGCACGGCGGCAACGCCTCCGGGGAGGTGGACTCCTTCCGCGGTCGCGTCTGCAAACTCGCTTTCGTGATGCCGACCGGCGACAATGTCTTCATGCGAATGATCCTCGATCAGGTCGCGCTGATGTCGAATTGGCTCGCGGCGCGGCGGGCGACGGTCGAGACGATCCGGACCGACGTGTTCAATCCGCTGGCGCTCGCCCAAACCCTTGATTCCCTTGCAGGACGCTATGAAGGCGTCGCGGTGGTCGCGCTCGATCACCAGAGCGTGCGCGCCGCCATCGACGACCTCGTCGCCAACGGAACCCAGGTGGTGACGCTGGTTTCCGACGTGCCGGGCTCGAAGCGGAGCCATTATGTCGGCATCGACAACGTGGCGGCGGGGCGCACGGCCGGCACGCTGATCGGTCGCCTGCTCGGCCCCCGATCGGGAGCGGTCGCGGTCATCGCAGGCTCGCTGGCGTTGCGCGACCACGCCGAGCGTATCTTCGGCTTCCATCAAGTCATCAACCTGGAGCATGGGCATCTTTCGATCCTCAATCCCGTTGAGGGAGGCGATCAGGATGACCTCAACGAAAGCATCATGTCGAGGTTATTGACAGACCATTCTGATTTGATAGGAGTGTACAATGTCGGGGCAGGGGCGCCAGGGGTCGCCAAAGCCATTACGGATTTCGGCCGCGAATCGAGCCTGGTGTTCATCGCCCATGATTTGAACGACTTCACGCGTCGCGCGCTACTCAGGGGCATGATCGACGCTGTGATATCGCAGGATCCTGGACATGAAGCGCGGTCCGCCATTCGGGTGTTGCTTTCGCTGGCGCGCGGCGAGCGGCTCTTGCCGGAGCAGGAGAAGATACGGATCGAAATCGTCATGAGGGACAATTTGCCCTGATCGAGGTTGGCCGACGCGCCGCGCCAGAATTCGAGGCGCCCGCGTCACGCGAATATGAGGCGGGCCTCCGTTGCGGAGGTTGCGGTCGTCCCGGATCGGTGGCTATTGTCACCTCGAGTATCGGTCGCGTCCCTCGAGGGCGCGATCCAAAATTTCAAACTGGTCCGGGAGGACCGCCAGAGGAGGAAAGCGTATGAAATCGGTCAGAACCCTGATGGTCGGCGCGGCTCTGCTCGCGTCGACGAGCGTGATGCCCGTGGCCGCGATGGCCAAGGACATCGTCGTCGGCGTTTCGTGGTCGAACTTCCAGGAAGAGCGTTGGAAGACCGACGAAGCCGCGATCAAGGGCGCTCTCGCCCCCAAAGGCGCCAAATATATTTCGGCCGACGCGCAGGGGTCGCCGACCAAGCAGCTCACCGACGTCGAGAGCTTGATCTCCAAGGGCGCGAGCGTTCTGATCATTCTCGCCATGGACTCCGAGGCGATTCTCCCGGCCCTCAAGAAGGCCAACGACGAAGGTATCCCGGTCATCGCCTACGACCGCGAAATCGAGAGCCCCAGCGCGCTCTATATCACCTTCGACAACGTCGGCGTCGGCCGCATGATGGCGAGCGCGATCCTGAAGGCCAAGCCCGCAGGCAACTACGCTTTCATCAAGGGCGACAAAGGCGATCCGAACGCCAACTTCCTGTTCTCGGGCATCACCGAGGTTCTGAAGCCCGCGATGGACGCCGGCAAGATCAAGAATGTCGGCGAAAGCTACACCGACGGCTGGAAACCGGACAACGCCCAGAAGAATATGGAGCAGATCCTCACCAAGAACAACAACAAGGTCGACGCGGTCGTCGCCGAGAACGACGGCATGGCGGGCGGTGTCGTCGCCGCGCTCACCGCCCAGGGCATGGCGGGTTCGGTTCCCGTTTCCGGACAGGATGGCGACCACGCCGCGATCAACCGCATCGCGCTCGGCACGCAGACCGTCTCGATCTGGAAGGACAGCCGCGACCTCGGCAAGGTCGCTGCGGAAGACGCCGTCGCACTCGCCGAAGGCAAGAAAATGACCGCTCTCCCCAACGTCAAGCCGTTCTCGGGCGGCGCGAAGCACGTCACGGTCAACGGCATTCTGTTGACGCCGCTGCCGGTCACTCGGGACAACCTCGATGTCATCGTCGCGAAGGGCTGGATCACCAAGGCGGAAGTCTGCGCGGGCGTGAAGCCGGGCACGGTGAAATTCTGCGGGTGAGCTGAACCATCGGCGCACTGAAACGCGCGATCGCCGCGTCGCTTTGCGAGCGACGCGGACGGAGTTCGCCGTAGCCGAACGGCGGCGTCCGGCAAACATTCGGGGAGCGAGCATGTCCATAGCCGCGGGCGCAAAGGGTGGATTGCCCGACGAACCCCTGTTTCGCAGGCTGCTGCGCGCCACCGAGATTGATACCCGAATGATCGGGATGATCGGCGCGCTGGCGCTGATCTGGATCGGGTTTCACCTCTACACGCTCATCGCCAGTGGCGAGGGCCTGTTCATCACGCCCCGCAACCTTTGGAACCTGTTGGTCCAAACTTCCTCGATCGCGGTGATGGCGACCGGCATGGTGCTCATCATCGTGATGCGTCATATCGATCTCTCCGTCGGTTCGATCCTGGGCTTCACCTCGACGATCATCGGCGTGACGCAGGTCTATTTTCTTCCCAAATATCTCGGGCTCGACAATCCCACGATCTGGATCATCAGCATCGTCGTCGCGGTCGCCGTCGGCGCGGCGATCGGGGCTTTCCACGGATCGCTGGTCGCTTATCTCGGCATCCCCGCCTTCATCGTCACGCTGGGCGGGCAATTGTTCTGGCGCGGCGCGGCCTGGTGGGTGACGACGGGCGCGACGATCGCCCCGCTCGACGAGCGGTTCGCTTTGATGGGCGGCGGCCCGCTGGGCTCGATCGGCGCCATGGCGAGCTGGACCTTGGGCGTGTTGGGCTGCATCGCCATCATTGCCGGGCTCTATGCCGGACGCAGGCGGCGCGCTCGCTACAATTTTCCGCAGCGCCCGATGTGGGCGGAACTGACGCTCGCGGCGATAGGCTGTTTCGTCGCACTCGGCGCGACCTGGGTGGTCAACGATTACCCCTGGCCGGAACGAGTCGCCGAACGCTGGGCGACAGCGCACAACATCGTCGTGCCGGACAGCGGGTTGTTCATCCCGACGGGGTACGCGATTCCCGTGCTGATCGCGCTCGCCGCGGGCGTCGTGATGACCTTCGTTTCGACGCGCACCCGCTTCGGCCGTTATGTCTACGCGATCGGCGGCAATCCCGAAGCCGCCGAACTCGCCGGCATCAACACCAGGCGGATCACGGTGCTCGTGTTCGCGCTGATGGGGATGCTCGCGGGAATCTCCGCCTGTATTTCCTCCGCGCGGCTGGATTCGGCGACCAACGTGCTCGGGCAGTTCGACGAACTCTATGTCATCGCCGCCGCCGTCATCGGCGGCACTTCGTTGGCCGGCGGCGTCGGGACGATCTACGGCGCGCTGATCGGCGCGCTCGTCATCCAGTCGCTGCAGTCGGGCATGGTGTTGCTCGGCTTCGATTCCGCGTTCCAACAGATGGTGGTCGGCGTCGTCTTGGTCGGCGCGGTCGGCATCGATACTTTCTATCGCCGCAGAACGGCCAAGGGGTGAGCCATGGAAGCCCAGGCAAGGACGCCCCTCGTCGAACTGACGGACATCTCGATCGCGTTCGGCGGCATTCGCGCGGTCGATCACGCGTCGGTCGATCTCTTCCCCGGCGAGGTCGTCGGACTGCTCGGCCACAACGGGGCCGGCAAATCCACGTTGATCAAGGTGCTCTCGGGCGCCTACAAGCGCGACAGCGGCACGATTCGGATCAACGGAGAGGAAGCGACGATCAACAATCCGCGCGACGCCAAGCACTACGGGATCGAGACGATCTATCAGACGCTCGCGCTCGCGGACAACGTCGACGCGGCGTCCAACCTCTATCTCGGCCGTGAGATTCTCACCCGATGGGGCACGCTCGACGACTCGGCGATGGAGTCGCAGGCGCGGCAGGTGATGGGCCGTCTCAATCCGAATTTCCGCCGCTTCAAGGACCCCGTCATATCGCTTTCGGGCGGTCAGCGGCAGTCGGTGGCGATCGCACGCGCGATCCATTTCAATGCGCGCATCCTCATCATGGACGAGCCGACGGCCGCGCTCGGGCCGCAGGAAACGGCGCAGGTCGGCGAGTTGATCAAACAGCTGAAGGCCGACGGCATCGGCATCTTCCTCATCAGCCACGATATCCACGACGTCTTCGACCTAGCGGATCGCGTCGCCGTCATGAAGAACGGTCAAGTCGTCGGCACGGCGAAGACGAAAGACGTGACCAAGGACGAAGTGCTTGGCATGATCATCCTGGGCAAATGCCCGCCGGGCGCGGTCCCGGGGCCCGGGGCGTTCGCGTCGAATTAGGCGGCGTTCAAAGATAAAGAGGTTGCTACGAGGGGACCGCTCCGGCCGTCGCGACGTGCGGCTGCGAGTTCAATCGCCTGCATTTACTTCCCCCCAAATAGGCAATTATATCGATATACACCGCGTGACCATATGGTCAAAATCCTACACATCAGAAACAATAGGAATGTAGCAGAGCGATGTGGAAGCGCAATCCAGAATTGGCCGCCGACAATTTAGCAAATCCGGTTGATATGGAAGTCGGTGGTCGACTGCGTTCACGGCGCATCGCGCTCAATATGAGCGCGGAGAGCTTCGCGCGGGCCTCTGGCACAACCCCTCAACGACTGCGGGAATGGGGGGCGGGAACAAGTCGTATCGGGGCGGCCCGTTTGTTGGAGCTGACCAAAATACTCGATGTGAATCCGGCGTTTTTTTTCGCGAACGAGCGTCACGGAGGGTTGAACGGCAAAGCCGGGCCGAGAGAAGCGCGGCGGTTGGATTCTATCTTTCGCTCTGAGCCATCCGTCGAAGTGTTCCGATTGATCCGTGCGTTCGCCAGCATCGAAAGCCAATCATCCCGAGAGGCCGTCATCAAATTCGCCGAAACGAAAGCCGAAAAGTACTCGGAATCGTCGACGTCCAACGAAGACTAGTCGCCTGAGTCGCTGAAAATGAGGGGATGACTCAGAAACGTCAGTGTCATGCCCGCGAAAGCGGGCATCCAGACTTGGCCGCACGTGCCGGGCCCTGGAGTCCCGCTTACGCGGGAACGACATAAAACGTTAAAGAACCTCATTTTGAATGACGCGCCTCACTAGTCGCCTGAGCGCTGAATTTGATGGGGTCGGCGGTTGCTCCCTCCCCCCTTGTGGCAGGGGAATCGCATATGAATATAGGGGTATTGCGTTGAGCGCAAAAAAGGATTCTTGGGACGGCTTCCTGATTCGGAAGGCCATTGGTGGAAGTC
>JBAQGU010000848.1:0-2419 GCA_049287975.1 Roseiarcus sp. | reverse complement strand
GCTGCGTTCCTTCGATCGAATCGCCCGCGGCCGAATCGGGGCCATTCGGCCGAATCATCGTTTTCACATGGCCTTCGAACGTGAATTCCTTCCCGTTGTCGCGCGCCGAGCCGGAATCGGCTGATATGGTCGTCCCCGTGGTGGTGACGACGGTGATGGGGTCACGAGAGCTATATTCGCCGGTCTTGAATTCGATATGAGCGCTTCGCAGTTCGATGGTGTAACTGCTGTTTTTCATGCGCACAACCCCGAACAGATCGATCCGCTCGTGACCGGAATCGTAATGTCCCGACGTCGCGGTCAGATGCAGCGTGTCGTGATTGGCGGGGACGATATCGCCGTCGATTTCGACGAGGTCGACTTCGGTCGGGTCCGTGACGTCCTGGATCGCCTTGGCCGCATTGATGACATATCCGCCGCCGTTCGGGCGGGCGCCGGTGAGGCGAGGCCGGTCCATGGTTATCTTGGTCCCGTCGACCGAGAGGTCGCCGATCGAAAGCCGGCCAATCGCGCCGCCGAAGGTGCGATATAGCCCCAAGCCGGTCAGCGCCACGACGCCGCCGACGCCGCCTACGATGAAGGCGACGCGCAGGATGCGCACGAGCCGGGAGTGGCGTCGCGCCACCTCGAACGCGCGCGCGCTCCTCGTCGACGCCGAATCTGGGGCGACCGTTCGGCCGCGCCCCCCCGCCGCAATCGTCCGAACCGACATGGTTGCCCTTGATGACACCCGACTCTCCGCAGCATAAACCCCGGAGCGCGAAAACGAAATGACCGCCAATGTGGGCAAAATTCCGCGCGACGGTCTCGGGAGCACTCCATGTCGGTGCATCAAAGCGATGACGCGGAATGAAGGCTTCGATCCGAAGAGATCCCTGGTAAGAGAAAAAAACAGGGAACTTCTTCGATTCGGCGGTCTTCCGCGAACATTCCTCTCTAAAACATCTATGACTTCAGCTTGCGGAACGAGTTCCCTGCTGCGCGACTGAGCAGGGAAACAATTCGCGACAACAGGGGATCAATTTCACGAACAGGCAGTGGGCGCAAAGTCGATTCGCCCGCCCTGACGTTTTCCAATTGCGAAGATCCGCGAGCGCCGGAAGGAGCCCCGATGAACAACGGCTCGCCCCGGCGAAGGGTGATTCTCTCATTTCTGGGGCATCTTGCTTTACCTATCTCGCATCCGCTGCAGCTTCTCGGCGATCAGATCGGCGATGGCCAGAGAGGACGTCAACCCCGGCGACTCGATGCCGAAACAATTCACCAGGCCCTGCAGACCGTGAAAATCCGGCCCGTCGATGCGAAAATCCGAAGCTTCGCTCCCCGGCCCGCTGATCTTGGGTCGGATGCCGCAATAGGAGCTCGAGATTTCGCGATTCGCGATTCCCGGCCAATAGGTTTTGACGGCTTGGCGAAACGCTTCCTCGAGACCCGCTATCGGCGTGTAGTCGATCGCATCAATCCAATGCAGATCAGGTCCGAGCCGCATCCGGCCTGACATGTCGAGCGTCACGTGCACGCCGAGTCCACCCTCCACCGGCATGGGGTAGACGAGATGCCTAAACGGCGTCGCGCCCGAAACCGAGAAGTAGTTCCCTTTGGCGAGGTATCGCACAGGCGTCTTGTCCGCCGGAAAGCCGGCGATGCTCCGCGCCAGGTCCTGCGCGCAGAGCCCCGCACAATTGACGAGAATCGCACAGTCCAGCGCCTCGCCGTCGGCGTCCGAAGTGCGCACCTCGAACTTTCCCCCGCCGCGCCCGACGCTCGTCACGCGAGTCTGGAACGCGATTTGCGCGCCGGCGGCTTCCGCGTCTCCCTGAAGGGCCAACATCAACGCGTGGCTGTCGATGATCCCGGTAGACGGCGAGTATAGCGCCGCGACGCATTCGACCTCGGGTTCGAGCTCGGCCGCCTCCGCTCTCGTCAGCCAGAACAGGTCTTCGACGCCGTTGGCGAGACCGCGCTTCCATAGCGCCTCGAGTTTTGGCAATTGCGCGGTGGTCGTCGCGACGATCAGCTTTCCGATCGCTCTGGCCGGCACGTTGCGCGACGCGCAATAGCGATAGAGTTCCTTGCGGCCCGCCACGCACAGGCGCGCCTTCAGGCTGCCCTGCGGATAGTACATTCCGGCATGTATGACCTCGGAATTTCGCGACGAAGTCTGGGTTCCGATCGTCTTTTCCTGTTCGAGGACGACGACCTCGCGCCCCAGTTCGGCGAGACGGCGCGCCGCCGCGAGCCCCACCACCCCGGCCCCGATCACCACCGCTTCGACTTCCATGCCCTCTGCCAGCTCCGGGAGTGAAAAACCCCGCTGCGATCCATCGTCTTCGTCTCGAGGCGGACCTCCCGCATTATGCAGTCCGGCGAGAACGCCACACATCTATTGGCGCGGTCGCCGACCGTCTCGATGTTATGC
>JBAQGU010000847.1:0-1669 GCA_049287975.1 Roseiarcus sp. | reverse complement strand
CGATGGCCTTGTCGGCGAAGCGCGCGCCAGAGCGCAACAGCCGCTCCAATTGCCCGCTCTGGCGCAGATCTTCCAGGCGACCGAGCGTGGCGATGACCTGCTGGCGCACCGCCCCGTCCTCGCGACGATTCTCGACAATCTGGAGATAGGCGCGACCGCCGGAGGTCTTCTTTCGGAAAAACATGGCGCGGAACCGAGGAGGCGACTCATTCGTGGCCCACACAGAATCGGCTGTCGCTCCAGCAAAGTCAAGCACAATTTGTGATTACGTGGCACTACGCTTTCGCGAAAACGCCACCCCGGAATCAATCAGATCAACGATCTGCGCCCCGCACTCGGGTCGAAACTGCCGAAGACCAGCCAAAAGGGAGCGCTGCCGATCCAGGGGCCCCCGGAGCTAAAGATAGGCATTTACCGGCACAGGCATGATTGTCCTGCTTGTCAGGGCGGGAAGACTGTCGGCATCACTGCGTTTGGCGGCTCACAAGCGGCGAGACCACCTCTCAAAACCCCCTCACTTTTCAGCCCAAATCGCTATGTCAAATGTCTTGATTTTTGCGCAGGGCATCACGATCCGCGAACATCATCTAAGGTCCGCAATCCACGCGTAACACGCTTTCCGAAGGTCTGCTTCGGGGCGAACCGTGGCGCTCGTCAGCAGGCCCAGGAGAAACCGTTGGGCGCCAGATGTCGGATTCTATCCACTAGCCCGCGCATTGTTGGCCAAGGAGCGCGAGGCCCACGCCTGTCGCTTTGGCGCCTGAGAAAGTCGCCGAGCGCCGTGCAGCCGCGCAGGCGAACGGCGCGATCAGCGTCCGCAAGATCGACGATCGCAGAAATCGCCGCACTCACCTGCTCTCCGGTTTGGGCGACGAGGAGGATGGTGCGATTGCGGTCATTTTGATAGGCGCCGGTGTAGATCGCCTCCGTGGGCTTGGGATTGCCGGGCGTCTCGATTGCCAGCACCGCCGAAAACATCGTCCTCCCGTGATATTGCCAGTGCAGATCATTGTTCTCGAAGGCCGCGGCTACCTCCGCGATGACTTGTTCAAGTCGCATATTTTGGCAGCCATTGGCGCTCGCCGTGATGACCACGAAATAGGGCAGGATGTATTTTCCGTCGTAGGCCGGCCGCAACGCCGCGTATTCCTTGACGGCGGCGTCAATCGCCTTGGCGACCGGCGCCTCATGACGGACCATATGCGCCGCGTTCAGGGCAGCATCCGCCGCCGGTGGGTTCATCGGCGCAAGCGGATAGATTGGCCTACCCGTTCGCAATCATCCGCCACCTTCGGCACGTCCTGTCCGAAGGCGGTAATCGAGAGCCCTCCGTCGGCGATTCCGAAACGAGCGATTTGCGAGGTGATGTCTCGTTTGGCGCGATCGAAAAGTGAAATCCTGTCCATGAAAGGCGCCATATTGGTGGTCGCATCGAGCACAAAATCGTAGAGGCGCGGCGGCGGCAGGTGCAGAGTGACAGTGAATTTGTCGGACACGAGGCTCAGGCCGTGCGTGACAACCGTCACTTGGACCGGCGCCTTGCTGCGAATTCCGACGCATTCCGGCCACCGATTCCGATTTGATGCCGGCCACCGTTCCGATTTGAAGCCGGCCACCATTCCGAAATGAAGCCGGCCACCTGAGCTGTTGAAGGCTCGGGCCGTTTGCT
>JBAQGU010000846.1:0-3736 GCA_049287975.1 Roseiarcus sp. | reverse complement strand
CGATATCAAAGCCTGCGCCCGGAAGATGGCGGAGGCCGCGCTCTCCGGGCGAAACCGCCCCTTCGTCGATGCTGAGATCGCAGCCCTCAAGAAGAGATTCGAAGGCGCCAAGTGAGCGACTTTTTCGAGGGAATGCGTCGGTCTCGGATTCTCCTCCCAGACAATACTCCATTGTCGCTCCTCGCGATGATAGGTCAGTCGGCGCTCGATTGGCTTTTTACGCCAGGCGCCGAAGTCTGGGTCACTGATATGGTTCGCGAAGAGGCGGTGCGCGTTCCCGATCGCGAGGACGATCAGCGCGATGTCCATCGCAGCGAACTCGGTGCATGGTTCGAGCGCAACAAACAGCGCATACATGTTCAGACCACGGACGAAGGCGAGCAATATCGCGGGGCGATGGAAAACTGGCGAGCTTTGGGAAGTCCTGCTGAAAGGAAGCCGAGATCGAGGGGCCGCGGCGAACGCAGTGTTCTCCAGGTCTTGGACGGGGTCGAGAAACTCGTCGCCGACGGAGAGGCGGTGCTCGCCATCGTCGATGATCGAAAGGCAAGGGCCGCCATCAAATTGTTGACGGAAGTCGACATCGATCTGCTCGCGACGGAGAGCTTCCTGGTGATGCTCGTCGAGGACTATCACGTGAAGGAAGCGGAGACGGCTTGGCTCGCCATCAATATCGCTTGTGGCGGAAAAGCGCCGCCTGCTCCCGACGAGGACCCGGTACATATTCATAGGGCTGGGTAGAGCCGTCGGGCGGACTGGGCGTCACGGGATACAAATTGTCTCAGGTCTTCTTCAAGCCCCCACTTTCCGCCCCTTGCCGCCTTCGCGCGCCCACATCCAGACCAGCGCTCCCAGCAGCGCCGCCAGCCCGAGGAAATCGGCCGCGAGCGACAGACGCGAGACGCCGACGAGCACGCTGGCGCCGGTACGCTTGGTCGCGATGTAGTCCGCGCCGCCGTAGACCGGCGATTCCTGCATGTCGAGCACCCGGGGCATCGAGACGATATCGTCCGCCGCCTGCGACAGCCGCCGCACGGTGCCGCCTGTAGCCTCGGCGAGCGGGCGCAACTTTTCCGTCGTCGAGACGACTTCCTGGAATTCGAGCGGATTGTCGGGGCCGACGTTGACCAGCGCGACGTGCTCGCCGTCGCTGGCGCGATAGAGGCCGTCCTGATCGACGCCGAGGGTCGCGCGCGAAAGGCCCGGCTCGGCGGGGGAAAGCTGAAGAATGTGGGTCTGGCCGTCCGGACCGGTTACGGTCACCGGCGGCGTCTCGCTCTTCAGGCTCTGCCGCTCCACCGTCAGTTCGTGGCCGTGGACGCGCTCCCGAAGCGCTTCCTCCTCGAGTTCGGGCTCCTTCATCAGCCAGTGCGCGAGCCGGCGCAGCAAGTCCAGATACGGGCCGCCGCCGTCATAGCCGCGCGCCCAGAGCCACAGCTGGTCGCTCAAGAGAAGCGCGACACGGCCCTTTTCGACGCGGGACAGCACGAGCAGCGGGCTGTTGTCGGAACCCTGCATCACGCTGACGCCGCCCGTCACCTCGCCGCCAATGCGGCGGAACCACTGGCCCCACGCCGGAGGCGTCGTATCTCCGCCGGTCAGGCCGCGCGTGACGGGGTGCTTGGCGCCGTCGGGCGAGATTTCGGCGCGGAAGGGGCCTTCGAAATCATCGCCCGTCGGGCGCGCCGGAGCGATGTCGCCGAGCGGGGTGTAGAACAGACCCTCGGGAGTCTCGAACTCGGGACCCGCCGCCATCAGCAACGCGCCGCCGTCGCGCACATAGTTCACGATATTGTCGAGATAGACGTGCGGCAGAATCGCCTGGCTGGAGTAGCGATCGAAGATGATGAGGTCGAAGTCCTTGATCTTGCGCCCGAACAGATCGGCGACAGGGAAGGCGATCAGCGACAGTTCGTTGATCGGCGTACCGTCGGCCGACTTTTCCGGCGGCCGCAGAATCGTGAAATGAACGAGATCGACGTTCGCGTCGGATTTCAGGAGATTGCGCCACATTCGCTCGCCCTGGTGCGGCTCGCCGGAGACGAGCAGCACGCGCAATTTGTCGCGAACGCCCTCGACCGCGACGACCGCCTTGTTGTTGAGCGTCGTCAGCTGGCCCGGGATCGGCGACGCCTCGAGCTCGAAAATGTTCGTGCCCGCATGCTCGATCGGCGCCGGGATTCGGAGGGTCTGCCCGATCGGGGCGCCGACCGTGGCGAGTGGTTGCCCGTCGCGCCGCAGGGTCAGCGTAGCCGGCTCGCCCGAACCGCCGCTGTCGATCACGCGCACCGCGATCGACTGGTCCTTGCCGACGATGCCGAAGCGCGGCGACTCGACGAGTTCGATACGTCGGTTGCGCTCGCCCGGATGCCCTGTGACGAGGACATGCAGCGGCGCGTGGAAACCCAACGCGGCGGCCGAGGCGGGAATGTCGTGCGCGATTCCATCGGTGACCAGGATCGCCCCGCCGACGCGTTCAGGCGGCGTGTCGCTCAGCGCGGAGCGCAGCGCCGCGAACAGCTGCGTGCCTTGATTGTCCGCATCATCGCGCGGGGTCTCGACGAAATGCGCTTCCACGTTGTCGAGCGCGCCGAGCCGCTTTTCGAGTTCCTCGCGCGCCTCGGTCGTCTGGCGCTCGCGCGCGCCGAGTCGATTGCTCCCCGAGCGATCGATGACGACCGCGACGACGTTCTTCAGCGGCCGGCGGTCCTCGCGTTGCAGCGACGGGTCGAGCAGGCCGAGCAGCAGCAGCGCCGCCGCGAGCGCCCGCCAGGTCGCCGCGCGTGGACGCCGCCACAACGTCAGGCCGACGACGACGAGCGCCAACGCCGCGAGCCCGGCGAGCAACGGAAGCGGCCACGCGGGCGAGAAGGCTATAGACCAGGAACTCAATGCGAGAGCCTTTCCAGCAGGTCCTTGGCGTGAACCTGGTCGGCTTTGTAATTGCCGGTGAGCGCATACATCACGAGGTTTACCCCGCCGCGCCATGCCAATTCACGCTGGCGCGGGCCGCCGGGAACGAGCGGGTGGAGCGGCGAGCCGTTCGCGTCGAGCGCCCAGGCGCCGGCCAGGTCGTTCGACGTGATGATGATCGGCGAGACGCTATCGCCCGCGCGGGCGGGCCTCGGCGCGCGATCGTTGGGATCCGGCGGCGGCAGCGCCTCGATCCACGTCTGCCCCATGTCGGTGCGTCCGACGAAGGAATCGAGCAGATAGAACGTCTTGGTGACGACGTGGTCGCGCGGGATCGGCTCCAGCAGCGGCACGTCGACGCCCGCCAGCAGCGTCCGCAACCACGCGGTCTCCGGCGTCGACGCCCCGCCGGGCCGCGAATTCAGCGCGTCGCGGGTGTCGAAAATCACGGTGCCGCCGTTTTTCATGTAGGCGGTTATGCGCGCGACGGCGAGTGACGGCGGCTGCGGGCGTCCGGCGACGATCGGCCAGTAGATCAGCGGATAGAACGCCAGTTCGTCGCGGGCTGGGTCCAGCGCGATCGGCTCGGCGACGGCCGCGGACGTGCGTCGGTCGAGAACCTTCGCCAACGTGGAAAGGCCGAGCCGCGAAGTCTCGTCGACATCGGCGTCGCCGGTGGCGATATAACCCAAATGCGTCTCCAGGGCCGCTTTCATGTCCTGGTCCAGCGCCGCTGCCGGTTGCGCCCGGGCCCGGTCGACGCCCGCCAAGCCAGCGAACAGCGCGAGCGCGACCAGCAAGGCGGCCGGACGCCGCACGAAAC
>JBAQGU010000845.1:0-5287 GCA_049287975.1 Roseiarcus sp. | reverse complement strand
TTGCCGAGGCGCGCAAGTTCCTTTTCTTCATATTCCGGGTCATTCCAAGCATCCGTGATCGTGATCGCACGCTTTGCCTGCGCAACGCGACCGATGAGCGTTCCCCGACCGGGCCTGATCTCCACCGTTTCCTCGTGTTGGCGATATGCCGGATCAACATCCATCTGACTTGCGGAGTATCGGTATAAGTCACCATCGCGCCGAAATATTTGCGCTGGCCAGCACCACAAAGACGAACCGCAGTTAGGATCAACGTCTCAAGGACTGTATCTAGCTCGAATGCAGAGCGACTGATGGCTCTGAGCACGTCCGCAGTCGCGGTCTGTTGTGCCAATGCCTCATCACGCTCGGAAGTTCGCTCATTAAGCTCGCGTTCGAGCTCCGCGATGATCTGTTGGGGATCGTGTACCATTTTGTCTGGTATCGCCCTCAATGTTTACGCAGGGCTGTTCAACGCTCTCTGCTGAAGACCATTGCGAGGAAGACTTCTAGGCTGCCCAGCGCCGCAGCGAACCAGTCTTGAGGCATCACAGCGCACGACATTGTAGACCATTAGACAGTTCCAAGAGCCTGGCTTAGATCGGCAAGGATGTCGTCGATATGCTCGATGCCAATCGACAATCGTACGTAACCATCGGTCACGCCGGTCTTAAACTGCTCCTCAGCGGTTAGTTGCGAATGGGTGGTGCTGGCGGGATGAATGGCGAGCGAACGCGCGTCACCAATATTGGCGACGTGATAGAACATCTTCAGAGCATCGATAAACTTGCTACCAGCCTTGCGGCCATCTTTGAGCTCGAAGCCGAGCAGGCCGCCGTAGCCGCCCTTCAAATAGGCGTCGGCGCGACGCCTTGCTTCACCTTCCATCACGCCAGGATAAACGACGCGTGTTACTTTTGGATGCTTTGAAAGAAACGTGGCGACAACCGCGGCGTTGGCGCAGTGCTGACGCATGCGCAAAGGCACGGTCTCCAATCCCTGGATGAACATGAACGCGTTGAATGGCGACATAGCAGCGCCGATGTCGCGCAAAAGCGTGACGCGCGCCTTCAGGATGTAGGCGATCGGACCGAGCGGCTTGACCGCCTGCGTCCATACCGCTCCGTGATAACTCGGATCGGGCGAATTGAGCATCGGGAAGCGATCTGAATACTTCTCCCAGTCGAAATTGCCACCATCGACGATCATGCCGCCGATCGAGGTGCCGTGACCGCCTATGTATTTGGTGGTCGAATGCATGGTGACGGCCGCTCCGTGTTTGATCGGCTGGCACAGCACTGGGCAGGCCGTGTTGTCCATGATCAGCGGCACACCGAGATCGCGGCCAATTTTGGCGACCTCAGCAATCGGAAATACCGCGAGCTTAGGATTGGGCAGCGTTTCGCCGTAATAGCAGCGGGTCTTTGCGTCGGTCGCGCGGTGGAAATTCTCGGGGTCCCCGGGATCGACAAAGCGGCATTCGATCCCCATCGTGGCAAACGTGTTTTGGAACTGGTTCCACGTGCCACCGTAAATGTCAGTCGAACAGACAAAATTATCGCCGGCGTGGCAGATATTCTGCACGGCAATCAGCGATGCGGCCTGCCCCGATGCAAGAGCGAGGGCGGCAACGCCGCCTTCAAGCCCAGCGACGCGTTCCTCGAGGACCGCCTGAGTCGGGTTCATGATGCGGGTGTAGATGTTGCCGAGCTCCTTAAGCGCAAACAGGTTGGCGGCATGTTCACTCGAATTGAATTGGTAAGAGGTGGTTTGATAGATCGGCACGGCCACCGCCGTGGTAGCTGGATCGGCGCGATAGCTTCCGCCATGCAGGACGATGGTCTCCGGATTTTTGCTCTCGGTGGGCATAGGGGCTCCGTTCTGTTTCAAGTGATTGATCAGCGCGGCCGCGACGGTCGCGGCGTGCCAGAAACCGGCATCGGAAGCAATGTCACAATGTGCCGCCCATGTCGCTTGCGGGTCATTCGCATCGGCTTAGCGGATTCCGCATAACGTACATGGACCGGGTGCAGAATTCAAGAAATTTCGCATCAGTTTCGAGCACCCGGAATTTACTCCACGACCGGTAGCTCTCTCACCATAGCAGCCATACGGCGGCCGGTACCTGGCGTTACTTCGTCCAACGCGAGGCCGACGCGGGCGCGACTGTCATTGCGAGCGACAGCGAAGCGATCCAGAATAGCCGCCATTGCCGACCCCTAGTCTGGATCGCTTCGCTTTGCTCGCGATGACGGAGTGCGGTCGGTGCGGGTCGCCAGCCCCGCTCCGAAACCCGAGGTGGAACCAAGATCGCGCGTGCTCGGTTGGTTATGACCGCAGCGGAAGTACGAACATGACGACCGACCGCCGCCACGGCCACAAATGGTCCGCGGATGTCACCGAGCACAGCGACGCTCTCGATCTCGAGCGAGACATCTTCAAGTCGAAGGATCCGAAGGAGATCGCGAGGTCGCTGAAGGCGTCGGCCGAGCGGAGCCGTCGGCGCAAGGCTGAGCCGTATCGGTCGGCGATGTCCATGCTGACGTTCTATATCAATCGCGCCGGCAAGAACCTTTCCACCGAGGAGCGTGAAACTCTGGAGGCGGCCAAACCCGAGTTGCGCGCCTTGTTCGGACGGTGACGGGATCACGGCTATCCAGCCGGCGGGAGGTCGTGGGGCGGCGCGCACCCTTCTCGAGCTCGTTCCCGCTGCCGCTTGGCGCCACGGGCGGAGTCCGGCGGACTCGAATGTTCAGGGCGTTCTCTCAGGCGGGCCCCGCGGACCGCGTTCGACGCGGAGTTGGGGTGCGCGGAAATTTCGAAGCTAAAACAGATATATAACAGATTTTTGCGATATATGTTTCTATCAAGCGGAATCCTTGGTAGCCTGCTTTCTGTATACCGAAAGAGTCCTGCATTGTCCCATCCCGTATCTTCCGCCCCGCCGAGGGGCGTCGTATCGGCTCGCCAGCGAGGCGGCTTCGGGGCGCCTGCCCGCTGGCCGACCAACCACTGAGCCCGCAACCTCGGTCAAAGCCGTAGTCGCCGGGAAATGGCGCCGCAACCGATTGAAAAGATTGAATCAGCGCCCGGAAATGGTATGGTCTCAGGAGCCTCGAAGCCACAACATCTGGTACACGGCCGCGCGGCTGACCGTGCGCTCTGACCGAGAGCTGCGAGAATGCCAAAGTTGAAAGTGGCCAAGTGGTCAGAAAAAGGCGCCTAACCCGCTGAAGTCGCTCGATGCAGGACTGAAATCGGCGCCTGCCTTCTGCCGTCTGAACGCCGCGCATGCAGTCGGCTATCGCCGAAGCGCGATGTCGTGGTCGTGATGAGCAGGAGCGCATCATTGCGCCGCTCCCCCTGCGTGGGCTGCCGGCGAAGTCAGCGCCAAAAATACGGAGGGGAAATTTTCCTGCCCATAACACCTTGAAAAACCACAAAACCGGGCAAGAATCTCACCAAGAGATCGAGCCGGCGGCACACATGAAAACGCCCAGGGCCCGTGGTTAGTGCCGCGATACATCGCTCGGGCGCAGGCCCTACAGCGTCGAACGGTCGACCGCCCGCTCCGCTTCCGCGATCGACTCGGGGCGCCCGACATGCAGCCAGAGCCCATCGAGCCGAACCCCGAACAGCCGCCCACGCTCAGCGGCGCGGAAGAAGAACGGCGCGAGTCGGAAGACGTCTTCGGCCACCCCTTCGAACAGTTGCGGCTTGATGATGCCGACGCCGGTATAGACGAACGGAGCGACATGGCGGGGCTCGCGCGCCTCGAGCCGGCCGTCGCGCGTCATCGTGAAATCGCCGGGCCAATCCACGCCGATCGCGCCCGCGCTGGCGGCGACGAGCAGGATTGCATCCATGGCGTCGGGGTCGAAAGCATCGGCGAGACGCTCGAGGTTCGAGCGCGGCCCCTCGATCCAGAAAGCGTCGGTGTTGCAGAGAAAGAACGGCTCGCGGCCAATCTTTGGCAGCGCTTTCTTGATCCCGCCGCCCTGGTCGAGAAGAAGCTCGCGCTCGTCGGAAATGACGATTTCGGGCGCCCGCCGCGCCGCCAGATGCGCCTCGACCTGCTCGGGAAGCCAATGCACGTTGACCACCGCCCTCGTGACGCCATTTTCGTCGAAACGATCGAGGCAATGATCGATCAGCGCGCGGCCCGCCACTTCGATCAGGGGCTTGGGCAGGGTCAGCGACAGCGGCCGCATGCGCGCGCCCAGACCCGCGGCGAAGACCATGGCGATCTTCGGGATGGCGGCCATGGCGGTCAGGGTTCTTCAGCCGGCGCGGAGCCGAGCGCGCGCGGCAGGTGCGTGACGAACCATTGCCGCAACGGTTCGAGCACGGGGTGCGCGAGATTCTTGGCCAGCGTCCGCTCGATGCGGGGCAACAGCCGCAAATATTGCGGCTTGCCGTCGCGGCGGTCCAAGCGCGTGAACAGACCGAGAATCTTGGTCGCGCGCTGGGCGCCCATGACCGAATAAGCGGTGGTGAATGCGCCGGGATCGAAGGATGGGTCGGAAATGGCGCGCCGGCGGGTATAATGCGCGAGCAACCGCAATTCGAGATCGCCGGGGACTTCGCAGCGCGCGTCCTGAAGCAGGGACGCGAGGTCATAGGCGGGCGGGCCGAGCACGGCGTCCTGGAAGTCGATGAGGCCCAGCCGCTTCAACCCGTCGCGTTCGGCGAGCCAATGCAGATTGGGCGAGTGGAAGTCGCGAAGCGTCCATGTCGTCCGCGGCCCGAGGACGGGGGCCAGGATTTCTCGCCAAAGCGCGAGGAACTGCATCCGTGCGCCCGACGACGGGCTGCCTCGGGCGATCACGGGCGCATACCAATCGAGCGCGAGTTCGACCTCGATCGACATCGCCTCGATATCGTAGACAGGGAGGGTATAGGTCTCATGCCCGACGGGCAGTTCCGACGGCAATGACCGTGCGTGCAAGTCGGCGAGCAGCGACGTCGCCTCGGCATAGCGCGAAGCGTTCGGGCCGTTCTCGTCCGCGACCGTCTCATCGCCGAAATCCTCGATCAGCGCGAGACCGCGGTGAATGTCTCGAGCAAGAATGCGGGGCGTCGAGTAGCCCTGCGCGCGCAGGCCGCCCGCCATGGCGAGGAAGGCGCGGATGTCTACCGACAGCCGCGCGATTTCCGCGTAGGACTTTCCGAAACGCAGCGTCGGGCCACTCGTGCGCGGCGGCGAGACCATGAGGATCGCCGTCGCGCCATCGCGCGCCGTCAGCCGCTCATAGGCGCGGCTGGACGCATCGCCGTGCAGGGGCGCGCGATTGGCCTCGGCCCAGCC
>JBAQGU010000844.1:0-2265 GCA_049287975.1 Roseiarcus sp. | reverse complement strand
GTACGAACTCGCAATGACGGTTGAAACGACATCGCTCTCGTTGAGTCACGCCTCCCGTCCGAACATCTCCCGCAGCCGATACTTCAATATCTTGCCCGTCGCATTGCGCGGCAGGGCGGCGATCGTCTCCAAGCGGCGGGGCAGTTTGTAGCGGGCGAGCGATTCGCCGGCGAAGTCGCGCAACTCCTCGATCGTCAGCGTTTGCCCGACTTTGAGCGAGGCGATCGCGACGACGAGCTCGCCCCATTGTTCGTCCGGTTCGCCGATCACCGCGACTTCCGCGATCGCCGGATGGCGCATCAGCGCGCTCTCGACCTCGGCGGGATAGACGTTCTCGCCGCCGCTGATGATCATGTCCTTGATGCGGTCGCTGATGGTCAGAAAGCCCTCCTCGTCGAAATACGCCGCATCGCCGGTATGGAACCAGCCGTCGGCGTCGATCGCCTGAGCCGTCGCCTCGGGCAAGCGCCAGTAGCCCGGCGTGACGTTGGGCCCGCGCACCAGCACCTCGCCCTGGCGCCGCGGCTCGAGGATCGCCGTACCCTCGGCGTCGGCGAGCTTCACCTCGGTGAACAGCGCCGGCTTGCCCGAAGAGCCGACCTTTTGCAGCGCGAATTCCGGCGCGAGGATCGTCACCATCGGCGCGGTTTCGGTCAGGCCGTAGCCCTGCTGCATCAATACGCCGCGCGCCTCGTACATCTTCAGCACCGGCAGTGGACACGGCGCGCCACCAACGACGAGCACGCGGACCGAGGAGAGATCGGTCTCGGCGAAAGTCGGGAGATGCGCCATGAACAGGAACATCGCGGGCACGCCGAACATCGTCGTGACGCGGTGCGTCGCGATTTCGGCGAGCGCGCGACCGGGGTCGAACGTCCGATGCAGCACTACGAGCCCGCCCTTCTGAAAGGTGACGAGCGTGGTCACGTTGAGCCCGCCAATGTGAAAGATCGGCGCCGCGGTCAGCGTGACGTCGTTCTGCAGAATATCCATGGCGTGCATGCTGTTGGCGTTGTTCCACCAGAAATTGCCATGCGTGAGCATCGCGCCCTTGGGACGGCCCGTCGTGCCCGAGGTGTACATGATCATCGCGACATCGTCGTCGTCGACCGCGACCTGCGGAGCGGCGGGCGGATCGCTCGCCCAGCTCGCTTCCTCCTCCGCCGGAAGCAGCGCCTTTAGCTGGGTCAGTTGATCCCGCAACGGAGCGATCGTTGGCGCGTGATGCGCATCGACGATCAGGGCGGAGGCGCCACAGTCCTCGATCATGAACGCGAGTTCCGGCCCGGTCAGGCGAAAATTGAGCGGCACGAAGATCGCCCCCAGCCGCGCTATCGCGAACATCGAGAACAAGAACATCGGCTGGTTGAAGCCGAGAAAGGCGACGCGGTCGCCTTTCGCCACGCCGCGCGCGCGTAGCCGCGCCGCGCAATCCGCGATGGCCTGCTGCATCTGGCCGTAGGTCCATGTGCGCCCCTCGAAGTGCAGCGCCTTGCGTTCGGGCGTCCGCGACGCGCGCAGGGCGAACCAGTTCGAAAGGCTGATATCTGGTTTCATGCCGACCTCCCCGTCCCGGACGTTGGAGCCTCTTCACCCTGCGCCCGCTTGGCGCGCAGGAAAGCGGGGCGAGCCGAGAGCCGATCCAGGTAGCTGCGCAGCGAATCCGGGACCTCGTCGGCGAACCCGACGACGCCCGCGAGTATCAGCGCATAGCCGATCGAAATGTCGGCCAACGTGAATCTTTCCGCGCAGGCGTATTCCGCCCTCGCCATCAACGTCTCGAACGCACGCATGCGCGCCAGCGTCCAGCGCTTGTAATCGGCGGCGGCCTGCGGCAGCCGCTTTTCCGGCGGCTCCAGCGAACCGTAGCGCAGCACGATCGTCTGCGGAAAGGTCAGCGTCGCCTCGCCGAAATGCAGCGCGTTGAGATAGGCGCCGTAAGCGGGCTCGTCGCGACCTACGGTCAGGGGCGGCGCCGAATAGCGGTCGCCGAGATACTGGCAGATCGCCGCCGATTCGGTCATGCGCGTCTCCCCGTCGATCAGCAGCGGAATCGTGCCGAGCGGATTGATCGCCAGATATTCCCGCTTCAGGAAGCGCGGCGGGAACGGCAGCATTTCGAGCCGGTAGGGCAGCCCGATCTCCTCCAGCGCCCAAAGCGGGCGGAAAGACCTGGCGTCGGTGCAGTGATAGAGCGTGATCATTTCCGTGCCTCACAATTGCAGCCGCCGCTCACCGTCATTGCGAGCGCAGCGAAGCAATCCA
>JBAQGU010000843.1:0-5228 GCA_049287975.1 Roseiarcus sp. | reverse complement strand
TCGCTGCGGGCCGCGCCCTCCGCGGCGAGCGCCGCCTCGGCGCGCCGCGTCTGCTCGGTGGCGGTCTTTTGCGCCTCGTTCAACTCGTCGGCGATCGTCAGCGCGGCCATCACGACGAGACGCTGATCGCCGATCTCGCCGAACGAAGCGCGCATCCGGCTGATTTTTTCGTCGACAGTGCGCGCCAGCGCCTCCAGATGCGGTTCCTCGCCGGGATTGCAGGCGAGCCGAAACCCGCGCCCGCCGATCGATACGCTCACCTGAGACATCTTGACCTTTTCGCCATCGCCCGCTCACGCCCCATGGGTATATGCGCGCAAAATATCCTCGATCCCCTCGCTCGCCCGGGCGAGAATCTCGGCCGCCGCGGCGCTCGCCGCCGCCAGGGCGCGGTTCTGGCCGAGCGCGCCGTCGAGTTCGACCGCGAGGCGCGAGCGATCGTCCTGCATCAGCGCGAGTTCCTCGTCGGAGTCCACGCGACGGGCGTCGAACCGCACGCGCCGTTCGACCGCCGCTTCCAAGAGATCGAGCGCGGCGCGCATGCGCTCGAGTGATGGCTCCAGGGGATCAGCGCCCATTTCTTCCATCCGTTGCGGGCCCTTGTTTACGCGATGGTTGAAACGACCGTCAACGCGGCGGCGGTCAGGAAATGGAATTGCCAACAGGCGCGTAGAACGATCGTCCCGACGCGGGCGGACGTCGGGCGCGATGCCGATCCCGGCTGGACTTTGCCGGGGGGATCGAGGAAAAGTCCAGCCGACGCAAACGGCCCCCGAGACGGAGTTCGCGGCGAGGCCTAGAGGAGGCTGCTATGGCGGTAAGGGTGGCGATCAACGGTTTCGGGCGAATCGGGCGCAATATTCTGCGGGCGATCTTTGAATCCGGACGCAAGGACATCGAGGTCGTGACGGTCAACGACTTGGGGCCGGTCGAAACCAACGCGCACCTGCTGCGCTTCGACAGCGTGCATGGCCGATTTCCGCATTCGGTCGCGGTCGAGGGCGATTCGATCAACGTCGGCGGAGGCAAGATCAAGGTCACCGCGATCAAGGACCCGTCGCAGCTTCCGCACCGGGATCTCGGGGTCGACATCGCGCTCGAATGCACCGGCATCTTCACTTCGCGCGACAAGGCGGCGGCGCACCTGACGGCGGGCGCCAAGCGCGTCATCGTCTCGGCGCCCTCGGACGGCGCCGATCTGACGGTCGTGTTCGGCGTCAATCACGACAAGCTGACGAAAGAGCATGTCGTCATTTCCTGCGCGTCCTGCACGACGAACTGCCTGGCGCCGGTGGCGAAGGTTCTCAACGACACGATCGGCATCGATCACGGCTTCATGACGACGATCCATTCGTACACCGGCGACCAGCCGACGCTGGATACGCTCCACAAGGACCTCTACCGCGGCCGCGCCGCCGCGCTGTCGATGATTCCGACGACGACCGGCGCCGCCAAGGCGGTGGGCCTCGTGCTGCCGGAGCTGAAGGGCAAGCTCGACGGCTCGGCGATCCGCGTGCCGACCCCGAACGTCTCGGTCGTCGACTTCAAGTTCGTCGCCAAGCGCGCGACGACGACGGAGGAGATCAACGAGGCGATCAAGGCCGCGGCGAACGGCGCGTTGAAGGGCATCCTCGGCTATACCACATTCCCGAACGTGTCGGCCGACTTCAACCACGACAGCCATTCCTCGGTTTTCCACATGGATCAGACCAAGGTGATCGACGGCACGTTCGTGCGCGTTCTCTCCTGGTATGACAACGAATGGGGCTTCTCGAACCGCATGGCCGATACGTCGGTGGCGCTGGGGAAGCTGATTTGAGGGATTGCTCTCATGAGCGCAAAGGCGCGCCGCTCTGCTCCGAGAAGCCGGAAAGTCGATCAAGATTGAAAAAAGAGCGGCGATGCTGACATGAACGACATCCCGTCGTCTGGTCCCGACGGCCCGGAGGATTCCATGCTCGAACAGCGAGTGGCGGCTCTAGAGACGAGGGTCGGCCGGATCGAAACCAAAGTCGATCGAATCGATGCGGCGCTGCTGCGGTTGGAGCCGGCTATCCGCGACATAGCGGGAAGGCTTTCGGATTTGAACGCGAAAGTCGCGGGCCTCGACGGCCGCATGGCGGGCATCGAAGGCCGTCTTTCGCAAATTCCCAACGTCTGGCAGACGATCGCCTTACTGGCGACCCTGTTGATCGGGCTGTCGGGCATCGTATTCACCGCCTCGAGATTTCTGCACCCATGACCCAAAACTTCCGCACTCTCGACGACGCCGACGTTGGCGGCAAACGCGTCCTGCTTCGCATCGACCTCAACGTTCCCATGGAAAACGGCAAAGTCGCCGACGCCACGCGGATCGAGCGCGTGCTGCCGACGATCCGTGAAATCGCTGACAGGGGCGGCAAGGTCGTTCTGCTCGCCCATTTCGGGCGGCCAAAGGGCGGCCCGGACGCGGCCAATTCGCTGCGGCCGGTCGCCGCGGCCGTTTCCGAGCTGTTGGGCCGCCCGGTCGGCTTTGCCGCCGATTGCATCGGCGACGCCGCTGCGTCTGCGATATCGGCGATGAGGGACGGCGAAGTCCTGCTGCTGGAAAACACCCGCTTCCACAAGGGCGAAGAGAAGAACGATCCGGCGTTTGTCGCCGAACTCGCCAAGCTGGGCGACTTCTATGTCAACGACGCTTTCTCCGCCGCCCATCGCGCGCACGCCTCCACCGAAGGCGTCGCACGTCTTCTACCGGCCTGTGCCGGCCGAGCGATGCAAGCCGAGCTCGACGCGCTGACGCTCGCACTCGGAGCGCCGATCCGACCCGTGGCGGCGATCGTCGGCGGCGCAAAAGTTTCGACCAAGCTCGATCTGCTCGGCAACCTGATGGAAAGGGTGGACACCCTGATCATCGGCGGCGGCATGGCGAACACGTTTCTGTTCGCCCAAGGCAAGAACGTCGGCAAATCGCTCTGCGAGAAGGAACTCGCCGACACCGCGCGGTCGATTCTGGGCGCGGCGCAGACCGCCCGTTGCCGAATTCTCCTCCCGGTCGATGCGACCGTCGCGAAAGAATTCAAAGCGCACGCCCGTTCGCGCTTCGTCGATGTCGATCACGTCGCCGAGGACGAGATGATCCTCGATATCGGCCCCAAATCGATCCTCGTCGTCGAGGAGGGGCTGGCCAACGCGAAAACCCTCGTCTGGAACGGCCCGTTCGGGGCTTTCGAGTTGCCGCCTTTCGACGCCGCCACGATGCAGATCGCCAAGATGGCGGCGTTGCTGACCCGGGACGGCAAGATCAAATCGGTCGCCGGAGGCGGCGACACCGTTTCGGCGCTGAACGCCGCCGGCGTCGCCGACCAGTTCACCTATGTCTCGACGGCGGGCGGCGCTTTCCTCGAATGGATGGAAGGCAAGGTTCTGCCCGGCGTCGAGGCGCTACGCACGAAATAGAGAAGGGCAGGGGCTCGGGGTTACAGAAGCGCGGAGACGATCGCCGCCCATTCCTCGTCGAGCGACCCTCGCGCGACCGGCTTGCCGGCGCGTCGATACCAATAACCCGCGTTGGCGGGATCGCCCTCCTTGCGGTGGAGGTAGGCGTGCACCCAATCGCTCGCGCCGGGTCCGTCGCGTTGCGCGAGTTCATGCGCCCCGTCCCAGTCTCCCTTGCCGTCATGCCAAAGCGCCTGCAGGGCGAGGCCGAGACCCGGTGGCGGGGCGGGGTCATCGAGAGAGGCGCGGAACGCAGCGAGATCCATGCGGCGAAGATGACACGAACCGGAAGCGTCGTAAACCGCGAGGTGAGGCAGCCTCGGCCGGTTTGCTCAGCGCGGCGTCACTTCCCAAGCCGCGTTGATGCTTTCGTGCAGGGTGATGAGGCCTGGCTCGATCGCGAGCGGGCTCGCGCCAGGAGCGACGCTCAGCGCCCTGACGGTCGCGCCGATCGGTGGATACGAGCCCGCGTCCGCCGCGAGGCTCCTGAGCGCGCCCAACTTCATCGAAGCGCCCTCGGCGTAGAGCGTCGCGCGATGCATCGCATTGGCCACGGCCTTGACCCGGAGCGCGTCCTCGCGCGCCTCGCGATCGGAGAGATCGAACGAGAGGTTCTGATAGAGCGCTCCGTTCTGGACAGCCGACGCGATGAAAGCGCCCGCTCGGTCGATCTCGCGCACCCGCACTCTGATCACGTTCGAGGCGTGGAAGCCGTTCGCAACGGACTTGACGATCTGGTTGGTCCTCGGGTCGCGTTGATCTGTCACGACAGGAGCGAGGCTGAGCCCGACGGTGATTATATCCTTCGCATCGATGCCCGAGCCCTTGAGACCATCGATGACGGCGGTCGATATCCGGGCATTCTCACTTGCCGCGTCTTTGGCGTTCGGACGATCGTCGATCACATCGAGGATCACGACGGCGATGTCGGGCCGCGCCTCCTCGGAGGCGACGCCGACGACAGACACCGTGGCGGGCGTTGCCGAACCGTGCTCCTCGGCCTGGACCGGAGCGGCCCAGACGAGGCTCGCGAGCACCAGCGCCTCTGACGTTTTACGAAACATCATCGCCTTCCTTTTCATGAAACGGGACCGCCGAGGAATAGCATTTTCCGGCGTGCGCACGCCGGAAACAATGGAAGGGGAAGCAAAGCGAACGTTTTAGGCGCCATTCTAACCGTACCTTAACCTTAACCTCCCCTAATGGCCTGCGGAGCCGTGCGAGGTGTCGCGCGGACGGAGTTTCGTTGACGCCCATAGCTGCCCATGGTATCGCAAAACATCCCCTCACCCGGCGGAATTTCTCCGCTTTCGACGCTGTGCGCTCACGCGTGCGCACGGGGGAAACGTGCGTTCGCCCGAGCGTCGGGGTTGGGCAGTGGATCGGTTTCTCGACGAGGCCGCATTCGTGGGGCAGGGGCGCAAGTTTCAAATCTGGGAGCCGAACCGTTTCGCGGCGCATTTCGAGGAGGCCAAGGCTCGTGTACGCAGATTGCGGGCGGAAACCAGCGTCTCCGTAGCACAAGGAGCACGGGAATGACCAGGGGGCGAGGCGAGGCCAGTCTTCCCGCCGGCGGACCGGCCCGTCACATTCCCGTGCTGCTGGCGGAAAGCATGGAAGCGCTCGCGCCGCGGGCGGGCGGTCTCTATCTCGACGGCACCTTCGGCGCCGGCGGTTATTCTCGAGCGCTTCTGGCGCTCGGCGGGGAAGTGATCGCCGTGGATCGCGATCCCCGCGCGATCGCGGAGGGG
>JBAQGU010000842.1:0-1873 GCA_049287975.1 Roseiarcus sp. | reverse complement strand
GGCCGGCCATTCAATCCCCGAATCCGGCACAAGCTCGATCAACCTTCGCTTCAAGACCTCGCCGCCGACAGACTGCGATCCTCAAATCCCCATAGATCGCACGAGCGGCGCCAGCGCCCTTTCCTGACAGAAGCGGAATGGGACCGCGATGCTGGAGAACCGCCGCGGCAACCAGTCAAAACCTCTGTGCAGCGGTACTAGATACAATGGCTTCTGTAATCCCCGCCGATGGACGTCAATTTGCCGGATGCGTCGGCGGACCAGATGATGCGGACCACCTGCTCGCATATGATTCCCGGGTGAATGAAATACGCTGCGTTGGGCTCGTCGCGCTTTCGCCAATCGGGAATGAAGTTCTGCGTTCTCAGATAATATAACAACGACTCCTCGTCGCTCCCGACCGGAAAGCGTTGACGCACGCGCTCATCGAGTTCACGACTGAATTCGGACTCGTCGCCCGGCAGGGTCGCCGCAATCTCCGGAAGTGCGTTCGATCCGATCGTCACGCGCCCCAATGCGAACGAAGCGCCCATCAGGCCGAGCACGGCAATCGTCCCTGCGGTTTTGGCCAGTCGCCGAGATGGCGCCGCCGGCGGCTTGCTCGAAGGAGGTTCGTCTGCGCTCATAGACGGCGCTCGGCGAGCTTCGTGGCAAGACCAGCGCGCGGCCCGATCAGTTGGGTGACGACAGACATAGGCGAATCGATTGCAATCTCGTTCTCCGTCGAGAGCCAATGCGATCGGCTATCCTCCGGGGAGGATGACAGATTCGCTCCATCATAAGCAAGTGGATGGCCGCCCGCGGGTTACGGTCACAACACTTTTTTTAGCGCCCAGTAATAAATGAACCGACCCTCGCGGTCTGCTGGGAGGCGACGCCAGGCAAACCCGGTCGCACAACGGTCGTGTCACGTTAATTTACGGCGAATTGCCAGAGACCGAGGAATGCAAATACGCTATCGTGTTCCCCATCGACTTGTTTTTCAGATTTATGCCCGCGAGACCAATGTTATTTGGTCAAGAGAAGTGCGAAAGGGGGTATCGATGTCCTTGAATCGGCGCGCCGTGATCACTTCAGCCTTGGCGACTGCGGCTTTCGGAGTCGTTCCTGCAACAGCCACTGGCGACGAGACGCCGGCGACGATCTTGCAACTGCGCCGACGCAGTATCGAGGTAAATGGCAGATCAGCCTCGGTCTTCGGCATTCGCCAGCCGGACGGAACCGCGGGAATAACCACGAGCGTCGGCGACAGGTTCCGCGTGCGCGTCGAAAATCAGATCGATGCCCCGAGCCTGATCCACTGGCACGGCATGACGCCGCCGTGGCGTCAGGATGGGGTGCCCGGGATCTCGGCTTCGCCCATCCCGCCGGGCAAAAGCGCCGATTACGACTTCCCGCTCCGGTTCGGCGGCACATTCTGGATGCACTCACATGAGGGATTCCAGGAACAGCTGCTGATGACGGCGCCCCTGATCATCCACAATGGGCGCGACGAGCCGGACCAGCAAGAGGTCGTGTTGATGCTGCATGATTTCAGCTTCACGCCGCCGGAGGAAATCTACGCGGCGTTGAGGAAGCCGGGCAAGATGGCGGGAATGGGCGGCAAACCCTCGTCCAGCATGGCGATGCCGGGCATGGCGGCGCCCGCCAAATCGGGCGCCGACGCCGCGCCCGATCTGAACGATGTGGCCTATGACGCGTTCCTCGCCAACGACAAAACGCTCGCCGATCCTGAGGTGATCAAGGTGGAGCCGGGCGGGCGCGTGCTGCTGCGCGTCATCAACGGCTCGTCGATGAGCAATTTCCATCTGGATTTGGGCGCGCTCGACGGCGAGCTGATCGCGGTCGACGGCTTCCGGGTGCAACCGATGAC
>JBAQGU010000841.1:0-8430 GCA_049287975.1 Roseiarcus sp. | reverse complement strand
GCGCCCGACAGCGCCAGCGCGGCGATGACGGCCGCTCCCATCGATTTGCAGTCAGCCAATGTCCCTCGCCTCGCGATCGCCATCGCGCCTGAATGGGCGCCGCTCGGCGCTGATGTCCAGCCATGATGATAGGGCTGAGCGGATCGCGAGGGAACCCAATTCGCCTCTTCTCGGGCGCCCGGGTCAGACCATTGCTTTCTCCATCACCGCGAAGGTCGGCCTGATGTAGCCGGGATGCGCGCGGACGCCGACCTCCACGAAGCCGCGGCGAGCGAACAGCCGCCGGTTCATCGGCAACTCGAGCCGCGCGTGCAGGCGCAACAACTCGAGGCCGCGCCGCCGCGCCTCGGCCTCGGCCGCATCGATCAATCGTCCGGCGAGGCCGCGCCCTCGCCACGCGGGCGCCACCGCCAGCCGCCCGCGGTAGAGCGCAGTATCTTCCGGCGTCCAGAGCACGACGCCGATTAGCGCTCCCTCGTGTTCCAGGCCGGCGCCGCCGCCCTTCGCGAGCTTGTCCGCGACGATCTCGGCCGACTCTCCCAGCGCGGAAGACGGCGGGTCCGTGACCGCCCCCTGTTCGGCGAACGCGATGCGAATGACGGCGGCCGCGGCAGCCGGGTCCGAGGCCGTCAGACGTCTCGGTTCGAAAGGATCCATGCGAGCTCTCCAATCAAGCGGTCATCGCGAGCGTCGGCTAAGTCAGATTCAGCTATCACCTTCGGTGACTCTGTAAATCCGTACTGGTTCTCGAAGGCTCTAATTAGATTGCGGCCATACAGATTGCGGCCGCGCGCAGGCGTAACTATACCGAAGCGGATTGCTTGGTTCGATTCCCTTCGCCCGCTCCAATTCTTTCAATCCCTTAGCGGGCGAGCGAAGAGGCGCCAGGCGGGTCTCGTCGCGGTCATGAGCTGGACAGCGGGACAACGCCCCGATACCCATTTGCCTGGACAATAGCCGTCGAGGACCGACTCGGCGCCAGTCGCGGTCAATGTCGTGCCAGACACATCCGGAAGTCAGTCCGCCGAGGCCGTCGAAGCGCCGGCCGCTGGTCCGCGGCCGCGGCTGATCTATGACGGTGATTGTGGCTTCTGCGGCTACTGGGCGCGCTACTGGCAGAAACTCACCGGCGACAGCGTCGAGTTCCGACCGTATCAGGAAGTAGCGGCGCAATATCCGACGATCTCTGAGGCCGAATTCAAGCGCGCGGTGCAATTCATCGCGCCCGATGGACATCGCGCCAGCGCCGCCGAGGCCAGTTTCCTGACCCTGAGCCACGCGCGCGGCAAGGGATTCTGGCTCGCGCTCTACAGAAATCTGCCCGGTTTCGCGGGCGTCTCGGAGCTGGCTTACGCGTTCATCGCCGCGCATCGCCCAGCCTTCTTCCGCGTGAGCCTGCTTTTGTGGGGCAGGAACTACGAGCCGGCGCGCTATGAGCTGGTCTCGTTCCTGTTCTTGCGCCTGTTCGGGCTCGTCTACCTGTCCGCCTTCGTCTCCTTCGCCGTGCAGGCGCAAGGGCTGATCGGCAGCCGTGGCATCCTGCCGTTGGCCGAGTGGGTCGATGCCCTCTCCGGCGATCTCGGGCCGGAGCGTTTCTCAATGATGCCGATGGTGTTCTGGCTGAACGACAGCGACATCGCCATTCAGGCGGTGTGCTGGGCGGGGGCCGGCCTGTCATTGCTGCTGGTCCTCAATCTGGCGCCGCGGGCCAGTCTGTTTCTGCTCTATGCGCTGTACCTCTCGCTGTTTTATGCCGGACAAACCTTCATGAGCTTCCAGTGGGATACGTTCCTGCTGGAAGCTGGGTTTGTCGCGCTTCTGTTGAGCATCGCCACGATGCCGGGCATCTGGCTGTCACGCTGGCTGCTGTTCCGGTTCATGTTCATGTCGGGCGTCGTCAAGCTGGCGAGCGGGGATCCCAATTGGTGGAACCTGTCGGCGCTATCCTATCACTTTTTGACGCAGCCGCTGCCGACGCCGCTGGCGTGGTACGCGGCAAGGCTGCCGCCCGGCGTATTGAGAGTCGCCACTGGCGGCGTGTTTTTCGTCGAGCTGATTCTGCCGTTCCTGATCTTCTGCCCGCGCCGAATACGCTTTTTCGCGGCCTTCGGCATCCTGTTGCTGCAAAGCTGCATTCTCGTCACCGGGAATTACAATTGGTTCAATCTCCAAACCATGTTGCTGTGCCTGCCGCTGTTCGACGACGCGGCGTTGCTGAAGATATTGCCGCTTCGCCTGGTCGGGTTCCTACAGGCGCGCGCGAGAAGTCAGGCGCCGCGACGGGCGGTGACGGTTGTGGTCTACGCATTGGCGTTGCTGATCGTGTTCTGCAGCCTGGTGAAGATGGATGAGCGTTTCGGGGGCAGCCCGCCGGACGCAGCGCTGGCGGTCGATGGCTTGATCGAACCGCTGCAAATCGTCAGCTCTTACGGCCTCTTCGCGGTCATGACCACGAGCCGCAACGAAATCATCCTCGAGGGTTCGTACGACGGCGTCGAATGGCGCACTTACGAATTCTGGTACAAGCCCGGCGACGTCGCGCGCCGCCCGCAATGGAACATCCCGCACCAGCCGCGGCTGGACTGGCAGATGTGGTTCGCCGCGCTGGAGGACCCTCGGGGCCTGCCGTGGTTTTCGCGTTTGCTCGAACGGTTGCTGCGGAACGAGCCCACGGTGACGGCGCTACTGGAAACAAATCCCTTTCCGGACAAGCCGCCGACCTATGTGCGCGCACAGTTTTACGACTACGTCTATGCCGGCGATGAGGAAAAGGCGGCGGGCCGATGGTGGGACCGGCGATTGCTGGGACTCTACTTCCCCGCGGCGCATCTGAAAGGCGAATGATCCTGCTGTCAGCGCCCAGCCTCATTCTGCTATCATGCCAAACGAGACGCTGACAGAGGAGGCGTGATCATGAGCGCCAAATTCGTGCGTGCAGGCACGCTCGAGGAACTCGACGCCCAAGGGCGGCTGGTGGTGCGCGGGTCGCATCGACCGATCCTGGTCGTCAGTGACCGGGGTCGCGTCTACGCCTTCGACAATCGGTGCCCGCACATGGGGTTTCCGCTCGATCGCGGAAGCGTGGAGGACGGCATTCTCACCTGCCATTGGCACCATGCCCGGTTCGATCTCGCGAGCGGCTGCACGTTCGATCTATGGGCCGATGATGTGCCGACCTGTCCAGTCGAAGTGCGCGGTGGGGAGGTGTGGATCAACGCCGAATTCGGGCACTCGGAGCCGGCCGCCTGGTGGCGGCAAAGGCTCGAAGTCGGCATGGCTCACAATCTTGGGCTCACGATTGCGAAGGCGGTGCGAGGTCAACTCGTCGCTGGCGTGGCCCCGCTCGAGATTCTGCGCCAGGCTGCGCTGTTCGGCGCCAGGCATCTCGAGGGCTGGGGCGCCGGAATGACCATCCTGACCGCCCTTGGGAACCTGTTGGCCATTCTGCCCGAGGAAGAGGTCTTTCTGGCGCTCTTCCACGGCGCTGCTCGGCTCGCCGCCGATTGTGAAGGCGCTGCGCCGCACCGGCGGCGCTCAGCCCTCGGCAGTCGACCGGATCATTCCACACTCGAGCGGTGGCTGCGGCGCTGGGTGGCGGTCCGCCATCGCGACGCAGCGGAGCGTACGGTTCTCACCGCGATCGCCGGAGGCGCGCCGCCGGCGGCTTTGGCCGACCTACTGCTCGCCGCCGAAACCGACCGCGTCTTCGCCGATGGCGGACATTCGCTCGACTTCATCAACAAGGCCTTTGAATGCCTCGACCTGATCGGCTGGGCGCACGCGGCCGACCTGCTGCCGCTCGTCATCGGCGGCATGGCGGCGGCGCGGGGCGCGGACGAGTCGACCGAGTGGCGTCAGCCTGAAGACCTCGTGGCGCTGTGCGAGAGAGCCGCCAGTGAACTTCCACGGCTGTTCACGGTTGGTCGTCATCGCGGGCAATGGTCGAAGCACGCCGAGTTGGCCCAGCTTCTCTTGGGCGACGATCCGAAGGCGATCATCGCCGCGCTCGAGGCCGCGATCTCCGCCGGGGCCGCTTTCGCCGATCTCGGCCGCTCGCTCTCTTACGCGGCGGCATTGCGCATCGCACGGTTCGGCTTGGCGAACGAGCATGGGGATTGCGAGACGGCGCATCACGTATTCACGTACTGCAATGCTGTGCATCAGGGGCTGAAGCGCATCGGCTCCGCCCCCGATCTGTCGGCGAACACTGTCGAAGCGGCGCGCGCGGTGCTTCATGGAGCTATCGCCATCTATCTCACACGGTATTTGAACGTGCCGCCGGCGCGGTTGCCGGGAGAGGTCGACGAATCCTCGGATGCGCCCCCGACGGTCGACGAAATCCGCGCCGCTCTGCTGGACGCTTTCGATCGACAGCACCGGGTCGACGAGGCGGCCCGCCTCGTCGCGCGCCACCTCGCATTGGGCTACGCGCCGGATTTGATCATTGGCGCCCTGGCGCATGCGCTGTTGCGTGAAGACGCGGGATTTCACGCCTATCAGATTTTCGAGGCCGGGGTGCGTCAGTTTCACGAATGGGCCGACCCGGAACCGAGGCGGCATATCCTCGTCGCGGTTGCGCGCTACCTCGCGGCTCACTCGCCGACGGAGCGCGCTCTGCGGCAAACCGCCGACATCGCGGACCGGCTGTCGCGCGGCGACCAACTGCATGAGGATGCCGGTTGACCCGGCGGCGTTCGAAATGCAAGCGTCATGTTCTTACGCCAGAAGGAACACTGCGGCGAGGTAGCTGATCTGTCCGGTAGAGTTGAGGACGCCAAGATCGGCCAAGTTGTGGATCACCGAGAAATGATGATGGAGGCCGAGATAGGTTACCTCGGCAGAGACAAGCAGAAGGATGACGAGAACCGCGGTCCCAATCGTTATCGTCCGCGTAGCCGTGGACAGACCGATGATGGTCGTGAGGATCGTTGCCTTGAGCATGGATGACCTTTTCCGGGCTTGATGACGCCCTAACGATTCTAGTTTTAAGTCTCTTAACCCTATGAAATCTAAGAAGAGTTTCTAAGAGCCTTGCAATAGATATGGCTTGGCGGCAAAAAGTCCCAGAAAAGGCGCCTAACGCTTTGACGCTCGATGCAGAATTGAAATCGCCGGAAACCGCTCGGCGCCCACGCCGCGCGGAGCGTCGGCGGCTTCGACGGATCATCCAGCGCCCCTACGGGGGATCGCGTCCAAGTCGGCTCTCGGTAAGATGGGACTACCAAAAGATCGTGCGGGAACTTCAAGCTGGCCGATTACGTCTGCGAGCCACCTTGTGAAAGCTTCAACTTGTCCGCCATCCGAGCCAAGTCGGGCAGAGAGGAAGCTTTCATCTTTCGCATGACCTGACCGCGGTGGACCTTCGCGGTAACCTCGCTGATGCCCAAATCGTGGGCGATTTGCTTATTGGGCCGTCCTGCCGCAACCCGAACCATCACTTCGCGCTCGCGCGGGGTTAGAGTTTCGAAGCGAGCCCTCAGCGCCGCCGTCAACTTCTCTTCCTCCAGCCAGGCGCTGTCGCGCTCGAGGCCGAGTTGGATCGCATCGAGGAGATCCTGGTCTCTGAATGGCTTGGTCAAGAATTCGATTGCCCCGCCCTTCATCGCCTTGACAGACATGGGGATGTCGCCATGTCCGGTGATGAATATGGTCGGCAATTGGATGTGCATTGCCGCGAGTTCACGTTGAAGATCAAAACCGCTCAGTCCGGGCAGCCGAACGTCGAGCACAAGGCACGAAGGTCCTTCAGGCCGGCCCGACTCGAGGAATTCGCTCACCGAAGCAAGCAGCTTTGCTTGAAAGCCAACGGACCGAATAAGGCTACCGAGCGCCTCTCGTAACGCCGGGTCATCGTCGATGACGATTACGGTCGGCGTCGTCGTAGTCACCGTCGACATCCTGAGGGCCTCCAGCGCAAACAACGGATACTGCCCTCACGTCTCGACATGTCCGACGCAGCTCGGAATGGTTTATCAAGCTACAAGGGCCCTCACAATGAGCTGACCTCGCGAGAGGACCGCCTGGGCGCCGAGGCGGCGCTGCGGACCTGGATCCTCGCCGAACCCGCCGACCTTCTCCTGCGTGCAGTATCGCCCGATGAAGGCCGGTGGCAGAATTGCGCAGGCTCAGGAAAAAGGAATCGGCGTACGTCAAGCCTCTTCCGCCATTCGACGAGATGGTCTCGAAATGAACTAACGCGACCAGATAATTTGCCCCGTACGCGGCTTCCCACGGGTGGAGAACGTTACGATGAGTACCTCATACGCTCGACGACAGTTTGGCGATATGAAGCGGGTCGTGGTCGCCGCGTTCGGTTGGCCGGTGAACCGGCAGGAAGACGCGGTATATCCGTATACCGAGGTCGACAACACAGGAGAGCGTCTCGACGGCGCGAGCAATTACACATTGACTTTCCCGAAGGGTCTCACACGGCCAACGGACGGCTTCTGGTCCGGGGCGGCTATCCGTACTGCGGGTACTATCCCGATCCGCCTTGCCAATGACGAAAAGAGGCTCGCCGGCGCGCTTTTCATCGGGCCGGCTTTGCGGCATGTTGAGGATGCGATCCCGGCGCCGACATCGAAAAGATCGCGCAGCGGATAACATAAAGTTCAACTCGGCGTCAGAACGTCAACCTCGAGCAAAGGCTTTCAACATATGAGCGACCTCGTTTTCATCTCGTTCCCCTCCGAAGCAAAAGCCGAGGAAGTCCGGCAGAAGATTCTCGACATGCAATCCGACTATCTCATCGAGGTCGGCGATGCGGTCATCGCCACCAAGGATGAAAAAGGCCGCGTCAAACTCAACCAGCTCGTCCATACGACGGCGATCGGCGCGACCGGAGGCGCGTTCTGGGGGTTGCTGATCGGTTGGATCTTCCTGATGCCGCTCGCGGGGGCCGCGATCGGCGCCGCCAGCGGGGCGCTATCGGGAGCCCTGACGGACGTCGGCATTCGCGACGACAAGATGAAGCAGGCTGCGCAGGCGCTGAAGCCCGGCGAGGCCGGCCTCTTCATACTCATCCGTAAGATGACGACGGACAAGGTGCTCGCGGACCTGAAGGGCGTCGGCGGCACTGTCATCAGCAGCTCGTTCGACCACGAGAAAGAAGAGGCCCTGAAGGCGGCGTTGGCGCCGCACATCGGGGGTTAGCCCGTCGAGCTGGCCCGTAATGGACGCCGCTCGGGCCGTAGCCGGAAGGCGGCGGTTCGAGTGGCCAGGCCAGAAGATATCGAACCTGCAGCCGTGATTTGAAAGGAGCAGGAAATTGGCGAGACCGGCGAATCATCAACGTGCAGGCGCTCAGATTCGAGCAACTCGCGAACACTTATCAGGAGGACGCCAATTTGCTGACAGCCTGGCATAGCGGCTGGTACGACGGTCTCGCGCACAGGCGCGTTTTGGACTACAAAAAGGGTCGGCTCGCCGAGCACGATGTAATCGAGTATTGCAAGGCGCACCTGGAAGAGAAAGTCATCCATGCGATCGGCGTCGTCATCAAGGAAATTCGCGCCGAAGAGCGTATGTCCGAATGAACATGCATTGAAATCAGCCGAGCAGGGAGAATTGACATGAAAACGACGAAATACTCCGTGATCGCCGCCGCCGCGCTGATGCTGGCGGGATCGGGCGCACTGGCGCAGCAGAAGGCTGTCGTCAAAGCCTGCGCGGCGGACATCAAGAGCCTCTGTGCCGACGTCAAGCCGGGCGGAGGCCGAGTTCGAGACTGCGTCAAGGCGCACTTCGGCGAGCTTTCGGCGCCCTGTCAGGACGTCGTCACGAAAGTGGCGGCGATCGGCAAGGCTTGCAAGGCGGATGTCAAGCAGTTCTGCGCGGACGTGAAACCGGGTGGCGGCCGCATTGAAACTTGCATGAAGACCCACTTGAGCGAGGTCAGCGATCCCTGCAAGGACGCTTGGTCGACGGCGACGGCTGGCAAGAGCTGAAAATGGAGAATGGTCACTTCAAGGATACAATGCCGTTGCAGTCATTCGATTGCAGCGGAAGGGCATGTATAGCTGCGACGGTTTCCGTATCTAACAACTAAGAGGGAAAAGTTCTATGAAGGGGATTTCTCTGGGTGTGCTGTTCCTCAGCTTCTTTGCGGTCGGCCTTCAGGAGGCGAACGCTGTGGTGTGTGCGGCAGGTGTTCACCGCGCCGGATGCGTGGGAGCGCGGGGAGCGGTGGTCGTTGGACGACCGGTCGTTCGGCCGGTCGTTCGATGCCGCTGGGTGGTGCGCGCGGGCGCGCGAGTCTGCATCTGAGCCCGTCGTATAGAACGAAAGAGCCGGAGTGCTTTCATCGTTCGGGTAGCGGCTGAAGGTTCGCGCCAATGATGCGAGAAACGCGCGCAAAGCAAAGGGTGGCGGAGGATTGGCGGCGACGCTAGAGCGTCGCTGTTCCGGTCGCGTGTCGGTTCGATAGAGAGG
>JBAQGU010000840.1:0-1786 GCA_049287975.1 Roseiarcus sp. | reverse complement strand
GCGCACCTACGCGTCGCGTGCTGACGTCGAGACGTTGAGACGGTGATCACACGACCGGTCTTGCAAGCGGGTCGAAGGACTATCTCGTGGAGGCATGGATTGCTTCGCTGCGCTCGCAATGACGGATAGGCGCTTGTTTCCTCACAGGCTTTAGAGGGGCTCGCGGACTTCTCAGGCGCGGGTCTCCGGCTCGGGACGGTGCAGCGACAGCAGCGCGGCCGAGGGCGCGGTTTCCTCCGGGATGCGCGCGACCCCGAAGCGTGAAAGCCACGTCCCGGCCCGGGGCGCTGATGTGACCACCGCGAACGGCGCCGACAGAGCGAGGCCGCCGGCGGCCATAAAGGCGTAGCCGATCTCGCCGGGCCTGGTCGCGGCGACGAGCCCGATCAGCGCGATGCCGGCCAGCGTATGCGGCCAGAGCTTTTCCCACGCCAGCGGCCAGGGAACGGCGTGGCTTTCGCGCTTCTGATTGTTCCACGCGCCGCCGCGCCGCAGCAGGAAGAGACGCAGCATGAAGCCGGTATGGGTCAGCGCCATGATCGGCGACAGCAGGAAAGAGAAAAAAATCTCGGCGGCGACGTTCGACGCGAACCGTGCGCCGCCACCAAAAGATCGCCGTGCGGACCGCCGTCCGAGCACGTCGAAACTGCTCGCCAGCTTCGGCGCGAAGATCATGAGCAGCATGATCGACAGCAGCGCGGAGCCCGCGCCGGGGGTCACATGGACGGCCGGAGCGCCCGCCAAGCCGGCGAGCGCGATTTCGATCGCGCCGATCGCCACCAGCGCCATCCAGGCGGGCGAGCCTATGTACATCAGAATCGCGAACGCCAGTTGCACGCGGCTGATCGGCTTCAGTCCCGGCAAGCGCAGCAGCCGAAAATATTGCATGTTGCCCTGGCACCAACGCAGATCGCGACGGATGTATTCCATCAGCGTCGGCGGGTTTTCCTCCCAGCTCATTCCCTCCAGCGGCAATACCCTGACCTCGTAGCCGGCGCGGCGCATCAGCGCGGCCTCGACCTGATCGTGGCTCAAGATATGGCCGTCGAGCGGGCCGCTTCCCGGCAACATCGGCAGGCGGCAATGCGCAGCGAAGGGCTCGAGGCGCAGAATGGCGTTGTGGCCCCAGTAGGGTCCGCAATCGCCCTGCCACCACGCGGCGCCCAGCGTGTAGGAACGCATGCCCAGCCGCATGCCGAATTGGAACAGGCGCGCGAAAGCGCTCGGCGAGGGCAGCCCGATGACGAGCGTCTGGAGGATGCCGAGCGTCGGATTAGCCTGCATGATGCGCACCAGGCGCAGCACCGGTTCGGCCGGCATGAAACTGTCGGCGTCCAAGGTGATCGCGAATTCGTGGCCGCCGCCCCATCGGTCGCAGAAGTCCCGGATATTGCCGGCCTTGAAGCCCGTGTTGGTCTCGCGGCGCCGGTACGTGATCGCAACCCCGCCGCCGCACTCGGCGGTGAACGCGCCGAAGCAGGCCTCCTCGGCGGCGACAATCTCGGGATCGCTGCTGTCGCTCAGCAGATAGACATGAAACAAATGAGCTACGCGCCCGCTGACGAGGCCGTCCAACAGCGGCCGCAGATTGCGGGTCACCTGGGCGGGGGCCTCGTTCCGGATACACATGAGGATCGCGGTCCGAGCGGTGATCGTCTCGTCGCCGCGGATGCGCGCGGCCATCGGATTGACCGCGGCGACCGGATCACGAGCGCATGTCAAGAGCAGGAATCCGATCGTCGCGTTCCAGAATCCGACCACCGACCACGGCAGCGTCAGCGTGAAC
>JBAQGU010000839.1:0-8859 GCA_049287975.1 Roseiarcus sp. | reverse complement strand
GCATAGTGACCAGCGACGGCGCCCGCCGCCCCGCCCGTGAAGCAACCGATCGCACGCGCAGGCGCTGCGTCTAGCATCGGTAGCAAGCCGAGACTCAAGGCCGCCGCTGTGCCAATCAGGTGTCTGTTGATCTTCATCTGAACAACCCTCTCGTAATGCGCAAGGTGCAGGGAATTGAACTTGTGCGACGCGCAGAACAGGCCGCCGACGTGGACGACTTAGAGCCGAACCGGCCACCGCGCAAGAGACACGCCGCGCCGCTGAGTCGGCCGAGTGGGAACCCGGTTCGCCCCGTCTGACGCTGAAACGGGCAGGCGCCACATTCGTTCCCCTGATAAGGGAGAATCGCGGCGCTGCGCGGGTATTTTCGGCGGATCGAAATGGCGAGAAGGGGCGACGCTTTGCGATGGCGCGCGTTTCGCCGGGGCCGGCAATTTACTTTCCCCGGATCGATAGTTGACTGAGCTGTCTTTGCCAGCGCTCGAGCTAGGACGGTCGATCGGGCGCTCATCCCGTACACTCCGGCGCGCGCCAAGAAAGATTCGAAGCGCCACCGCCCCCGGTTCTTCCTCGAACGTCTCGCTCACTCCGGGCATCGCCGGCACTGCCGATAAGACGTGCGCTCCTTTCGTCAGCGCGTGCAGCGACGAACCGACATTCAGGGGTCACGACCAAGGCAGCCGCGCGCCTTGATCATTCTCCACATCAGGGGATGCCGATCTTTCCACACCTTTTCAGCTTCCGTTACGCAGAAATCCGCGACGATCTCCGGCGGCGGCGCGAAAAAGACTGGCATCGCGCGATTGAGTTGATGGTCATCGAGGATTGACCAACGCGAGTGTCCGCCCATGACCTGCGACCTGATCGCATAAACAACGCGCCCAATTCCGGTTTCACGAATGGCAAAAGAGCACATCGGACAGGGCTCGACAGTCGTATAGAGCGTGCAACGTCGGAGCCGCCGGCTTCCCATGACATTTTGCACGTTGGAGAGTGCGATGAGTTCCGCGTGACGGCTGACGTCACAGTCGCGGACAACGGAATTGTTGCTTTCGGCGAGGACTCTGCCGTCCTGGCTGACGAGGGCTGCGAAGGGGAATTCCCCTTTGGGCGTTTCCTTCGAGAGTTCGATGCAGCGACTCATCATCGCGTGGTCGATCGAATTCGCCGGTGCAGCCTCCATCGCACGCGATTTCGCGGCCGCGTTCTTCGACACAGCGCGACGAGCAATTCCCGATCCCGCGGGTTGGCCGCTGCCGAGGGCGGAGAACCGTGTTTGAACATAGGCGAAGAGGCCGGACACCGGCCCCACCACAACGTGGACAACTGTTGTTAACAAGTTTGCTTGCCGTCGAGCGGCGGCCGCCTCTGTTCCGACAATATTTCCAGTTTTCCAGGACAGCTCCTCTATTGAACTTGGCATCCGGAAAGAACTCCAACGAACGTCGCTGTGGTGATTTGACTCTTTTATCACAATCCCGCTTGACGCGGATTAGACAAAACTTTTATTAAAAAAACTTAATCAACATCATTTAATTATATTAAGGAGGAAAATTGGACTCGCCGCGCCCTTGACTCACCCTGCCGCATTGCGCTGGCGCTCTCCACCACGCGCTCGGCCCATCCCAACGCCGAAGCGCCCAGCATAGGCGACTGGCCAGACGACCGTATGCCCGACAAGGCTCTCGGGCAGCCGGTCTCAGGGGCAAGCCCGCCGGAAAGACATTTACGGCGGCGCGATGAAACGTCTTTCTCGCGTCTTGTGCACACGGCCTCGACCGAACTATAAGGCGCCCCCGGGCCGCGTAACCTCGACCGAGGGGGTCGAGGCGGCGCCTGGAAACGTATCCAATCGCGAAAGAAACATCACCATGAAGATTTTGGCTTTCGTCTCCGCGCTCGCCCTCGGCATGTCAGTTTCGAGCGCCGCCTTCGCGCTCGACGCGGCGACCCCCGACAAACCCGACGCCACCGCCAAGGCGGAAAGGGCGGCCGAGTGCTCCAAGCGCGCCGACGCCAGGGGGCTGCACGGCAAGAAGCGCAGAGAGTACCGCGAGGAATGCAAGAAGGGCAAAGAGGACAAGGACATCAAGGACGTCAAGTAGCTCTTTTCTCGTTGGCGGCATCCTTCGGTTTGGCCGGCGGCGAGCCGGCTATTGCCGTTTTCGGACGCAAAACAGGTAACGGCGTGAGCGCAGCTCCGGAGGACGACGCCGCCGACGAGCGCCTCGAGTTGTTCACGACGTTGCGCGACTGGTTTCGCCACGCCGTCAGCCGCTTCAACGCCGCGGGCCTCGCCTATGGACACGGGACGACCCGCGCCGTCGACGAGGCCGCGTTCATCGTGCTCGAGGGGCTGCGGCTGCCGATCGACCAGCTCGATCCGTTTTTAGACGCCAAGCTCGTGCCCGAGGAGCGGCGGCGCCTCGCCGAACTGATCGACGCGCGCATCGCGACGCGGAAGCCGGCGGCGTACCTCCTGGGCCGCGCGTACATTCAGGGCGTGCCGTTCTATGTCGACGAGCGCGTGATCGTCCCGCGCAGCTTCATCGGCGAATTGCTGTTCGCGGGCCTCGTTGGCGAGGGCGGGCTGATCGCGGCGCCCGAGGCGGTGGCCTCCGTGCTCGATCTCTGCACGGGCGGCGCCTCGCTCGCGATCCTCGCGGCGCGGGTCTTCCCGAACGCTCGCCTCGATGCCGTGGACCTGTCGGCCGACGCGCTCGAGGTGGCGCGGCGTAATGTTGCCGACCACGGACTGGCCGACCGAATCGCGCTGCTTCAGGGCGATCTCTACGAACCGCTCGGCGAGCGGCGCTATGACCTGATCCTCGCCAATCCGCCCTATGTCGACGCCGAATCGCTCGCCGCCTTTCTCCCCGAATTTGACGCCGAGCCGCGTCTGGCCCACGCGGGCGGGAGCGACGGCCTGGACATCGTGCGGCGGATTTTGGCGCGAGCGCGCGAGTTTCTCGAGCCGGACGGGGCGCTCGTCTGCGAGATCGGGCAGGGGCGGGCGCTTCTCGAAGCCGAGTTTCCCGACCTGCCGCTGATTTGGCTCGACACGCGGGAGAGCGAGGGCGAGGTGTTCCACCTCCGCGCGAGCGATTGGCCGCGCCCGAGCCGCCAGGCGAAGCGGCGGCCGTGAGCTAGGGGCGGCGCGGAATAAATGCTTCAATCCGACGTTCAGGTTTCTACGCTTGGTTTGTGGGGCTAATTCCCTGGTTTCAGGGAACTCGAACGCCGGGCTGTTGCGCCATGCGTCGGCGAACCCACCAATCTGCGCGGGGAGCGCGGCGCTTTGCCTGGCGCGGGGTAAGGGTTTCCTTCCTCACCCCAGTCCGATCGCCTCGCGCAGCGCGGTCAGGGCCGGGCCGTCGATGTGCAGCTGGAATGCCTCGTCCTCGCCTTTTTCGCGCTCTTCCCATTCGTGATCGATCCGCCAGACGAGGCGGGCCGACTGGTTGTGCAGGACATGGCGAACTTCCCGCGCGATCTGTTTTCCCGGACCTGTCGCGAACGCCTCCCAGTTCCTGACTTCGAACAACGCCTTGGTCTCGCCCCATGTCAGCATCCCGCGATCGGCGGCAAGCCGCTCGAGAAACTCCGCGCAAGTAGTGTCGACGCGCGAAAGCAGCTGCTGAGCCTGCGCCTTGGTCATCGGCGAGCTCAAGGGCACGCTCGGGTGGGGCATCGGAACGTGCATCGCCGATGGCAGGAGCCGCGAAAGCTGCGTCGCGTCGATTTCCAGTTTGGCGACAGTTTCGCCGTCAAGGCGGAGTTCGAGGTTCATCATGGCCGATTCCCTTCACTATGAACGACGACATGCCCGAGCAGGCCGCGACGCATGACCTCGGATCTGCCAGCGGCGCGTCCGTCAGCTCTCGCATTTCGATCAGACTAGGCTTGACGAAATCGACGGGCAAGCACGGCGCACTTGCGCGCTCCGGCGCCGCGCCGTAAAGCCACGTCGTGAAAGCGCGCCGCGCACGCGAGCGTCGAAGCGGGAGGCTCTCATGTCGCACAAGATTCTCGTCGCGCAGGGCGGCGGCCCGACCGCGGTCATCAATCAGTCGCTGGCCGGAGTGGCGCTGCAGGCGCGGCGGTTTCCGGAGTTCACGCACGTCTATGGCGCTCGGCACGGCGTGCGCGGCATCGTCGACGAAGACCTCGTCGATCTCGGCCAGGAGACCACGGCCAATCTCGAGGCGGTCGCCGCGACGCCAGCGGCTGCGCTCGGCTCGACCCGCGACAAGCCGGACGTCAAATATTGCCAGGAAATCTTCAAGGTCCTGAAGGCCCACGCGATCGATACGTTTCTCTATATCGGCGGCAACGATTCCTCGGATACGGTGCGCATCGTCGCCGAGGAGGCGAAAAAGAGCGACCACGCTCTGAAGGCGATCCATATCCCGAAGACGATCGACAACGATCTCGTCGGCTTCGACCATACGCCCGGCTTTCCTTCCGCTGCACGGTTTGTCGTCCAGGCCTTCATGGGCGCCAATCTCGACAATTTCGCGCTCCCCGGCGTCTATTGCGCTGTTGTCATGGGCCGGCACGCGGGGTTCCTGACCGCGGCCTCGGCGCTCGCGCGCAAATTTCCCGGCGACGGACCACACTTGGTCTACCTGCCCGAGCGCACCTTCGTGCTCGATGAATTTCTCGCCGACGTGAAGGCGAGTTACGAAAAGCACGGCCGTTGCATCATCGCGGCCTCCGAAGGAATCCACGACGAGCACGGCGCGCCGATCATCGCCAAGCTGACCGACAAGCTCGACAGGGACGCGCACGGTAACCTGCAGCTTTCCGGCACGGGGGCGCTCGCGGACCTCTTGTGCGAGGAGATCAAGGCCAAGCTCGGCATCAAGCGCGTTCGCGGCGACACGTTCGGCTATTTGCAGCGCTCTTTCGTCGGCTGCGTCTCGGACGTCGACTCGCGAGAAGCGCGCGAAGTCGGCGAGAAGGCAGTTCAGTACGCGATGTGGGCGGGCCGGAACGGCTCGGTCGCGATTCGCCGCATTGGAAATTACGCGGTCGACTATCCCTTGATTCCGCTGGAGACGGTCGCCGGCAAAACGCGGGTGATGGAAGACGCCTTCATCGCGACGTCGGCGAACGACGTCACCCCCGCGTTCGACGATTACCTGCGCCCGCTGCTCGGCTCGAATCTGCCCGATGTCGCCCGGCTGCGGGACGCCAAGGTCGCCAAGAGTTAGCGAACTCAGCGATCGACGCACCGGCATTCAACTACAGCAGATCGATGAACGCGAGGAGAGCGTCAACGGTTTCCAGAAGTCGATGCCGACGCATGGCGTCCAAAAGATCTGCGGCGGATTTTCGCGGATTCGCGAATGAGTAGCGGAGCGCGCGCAGCGCAAGGAGGGTCTGCTCCCGATTGTTCTCGAGAAGACCGAGAACAAAGGCGTCAGGGTGAACGGCGGCGACATTGTAAGGAGCGAGCGCCGCAGCCGGAAAATGGCGCAAATTCGCGGTGACGATCGCGGTCGCGCCGCAATGAATCGCCGCCGCCGCCACGTGGCGATCGTCGGCATCCGGCAATGTGATCAATTCGATGCGATGTTCGTACCCCACGACGAGGGCCTCGGGAAAATGCGCATCCATCAACTGGCGCGTGCGCTCGACGAGCGTGCGGGCCAGATCGGGACGATTCCGCAAGAGCGCGATCGTCCATTCGTCTTGAACCCGCGCGGACCAGTTCGCGCGAAACACGCCGAACACTGCAAGGCGCATGAACAGGTCGCGCAGGAACGCGGGATATAAGACGGTTGCATCCAGGAACGCGACGACGACGCGCGTTCCTTTCATATGAGACCGAGTTCCTGATCGATCGCGACGATCTCATCCAGAACTTTGCTGCGCTTGGCAAACAGATCCGCCTTGTATGTCAGCACGTCGCGTAGAAGCAGCCGGCGATGCCTGCCGACCAGGCGGGCCGGAAGAGTTCCGTTGTCGACCAGGCTGACCAAGTGAGGGCGCGACACGTTGAGAAGGTCGGCGGCTTGTCGAGTGGTGATTTCGGCTTCGACCGGGACCATCGTCACGGCATTTCCGGCTGCCGTTTCTTCGAGGATATTCATGATCAGGCGGGTCACGGCGGGCGGCAAGTCATGCAAAGTGACGTTTCGCCCGGCGGCGATGGCCTGCCGCGCATTGGCCGCGTCGGTGGCGTCCTGCTCAGAAGGAATGATCGGAGCGATGTGGCGGCGGTGCATGATGGCGACAATCCTGTACAACGCATCCGCCGTATCACATCGTCGAAATATAGACAATAAACGTAATAACGGAAACGCCGGGGACCCAAACCGGGCTTTCCTCTATTGCGCCGCGAACATGTCCGCGCCCGCCTCGAGGAAGCGCTCGGGATCGACCGGTTCGTCGTTGACTCGCACTTCGTAATGCAGGTGCGGACCCGTGGAGCGGCCGGTCGAACCGATCCGGCCGAGCACCGCGCCGGCCTTGACTTCCTGGCCTTCGGTCACCAGCACCTCGGACATATGGCCGTAGCGGGTCGCGAGGCCATTGCCGTGATCGACCTCGACCATGTTGCCGTAGCCGCCGAACGGGCCGGCGTGGACGACGCGCCCGGCGGCGGTGGAGTAGATCTCCGCGCCAAAAGCCTGCACGAGATCTACGCCCGGGTGCAGGGCGGGGCGGCCGAGGAAGGGATCGGGGCGGTAACCGAACGGCGAGCTGACGCTCGCCTCGCCGAACAGCGGTCGGCGGACTGGCATGAAGGGCATCAGGCGGCGCAGGCGATCGGCGAGCGCGATCTCGCGTGCGGCCCGCGAGACCGCCGTGTCGAAGGCGGGCGCGGCCGGGTCGTCGGAAACTGGGATGAACGGACCGCCGACGCCGCCCTTCGGCTCGGGGGCGCTCAGATTATCCATAGAGAGGCCGGTCTTGGCGACCACCGCGCTGAGATGCGCGACGGCGTCCCGCGCGACCGTCGCGACTTGGCCGAGCGTCGCGAGTTGCCCGCGCTCGACGCGATCGAGCGAATAAGCGATGAGGCCGAGCCGCGCCGAAGCGTCGAGATCGGGATTGCTCGCCGCGGCGGCGAGATCGGCGGAGGCGTGGTCGGCCTCCGCCTTCGGAAGGACGCTCACGTGGTCGCGCGGCTCCTCGACCGGTCGTGGTTTTGGCGCCGCGGGGGGCGCGATTTCAATCGGCGATGGCGCGAAGGCGCGCGTGGCGGCGCTGATGACGCTGTCGGCCGGCCCCGTCCTGCTCACCGCCTCGATCGCGTTCAACGCCGCGACCGGAACCTTGGCCGCGGCGGGATGGGGTCGAATTTCTGCAGTCATGGCCAGATCGCGCTCCGCGACTTGTGTCGTTAGCGAGGCCACGATCGAGCCGCGTTGTTCCAGCTGCGCCTGCCGCGTAAGCAGATCGTGAACTTTGTCCTCGAAGGAATTCCGGTCCAGCACTTGCCGGCTGGCGACGCGATCGAGCTCGGCGCGGGCCTCTGCGATACGGTCCTCGTAGGCGTTCCGCATTTCGATCTGGTGGGTGAGATAGATGCCGAGTATTTCGTCGTGAAACGCCAAGTAGAGCGTCGCCCCGCCGCCCCACAGCAGGGAGAGCGGCAAAAGCGCAATGATCGCCCACAACGTCAACGGCCGCAGCGCGAACGTCCGCAAGCTGTCGCCACGACCGATCGAAAAAAAATAATGCGACCGCGGCAATTGCGCCTTGGGAAATTTCTCGCGAATGGGCATAGACCGACGCTCCGATCCGCGAAAATCACGCGGTCAACGGCGTCGATTTAAGACCCGTTAAGGTTAATCAATTGCAACCATAGAGAGTGTCGCGCAGATTGATTCAACCGAAACGCCCACTTTAAGGCCAATTGGTCAGGTGAATGCCGCCACGGGCGCGGCGACCGCCGCCCTTCTTTTCGCGTCCACGATCTTCGGCCGACTCGCCGACTCACGCCCGAGGAACAGCGTAACGCGGCCCGCCGAGCCGGGGTTACCCCGCCGCCAAGACTGGCGCCCGGTCCCTCGGACGCCGCGATCGGAAAATCGGGGAGTTGCCGGCTCGGCCCTACTTCGGATTCGTCAGTGTCGCGGGTTCGGGCAGCCCCACTGGAGTGTAGCGCTCGTAGCGCTGATCGAATGCGCGAGCGTCGAGAACAGGGAGGGCTTCACCCGCGCTCTGCGCATCCAGTATTTTGCTGACGTGCCAGCGCCAAGTCGCCGGGCTCGAATTCTGGCCGTCGGCGCCCATGGCGCTGACACCGAGACCTGTCAAGGCGAGAGACATAACGATCGGCTTGAGCATCCGTCTCCTCCTACATCTTGTTTGATTCTTTTTGGGCGCGCACGCCGGGGCGCATCGAGGGCCGGGCATCGCGAAGTTGTTTCAATATGAGACGTCAATGCGGCGGCGTCAAGGCGACTGCCTCATTGTTCGGCAGCGTCGCTCAACAATGCGGCGGCCATCGCACGCGTAACCCGCTGGCCGCGCGCCAACGACTCGCGGTCGAGCGCCGCAGCGACGGCCCTGGCGGCGTCTAGCGAGCGCTCGATGCGCAGCGCGATATAAGCGACGACGGTCGGCTCCACGATCAGTTGGCGGTCGCTGAACAGCTTGAAGAGAACCGCCTCGGTGAGCTCGAGGCCGGGTTCGCCCAAAATCAGCATCGGGGCGAGGCGGAGCCGTGACAACAGGTCGGGCGTCTTCAAGCCCCAGAGATCGGGCGCGAGGCGCGCGGTGATCAAGGCGGAGGCGCCCTGTTCACTGAGCAGATTGAGCAGGTGGAACAGCGTCGCTTCCGCGGGCCCGATACGGTCCGCGTCCTCGATCAGCAAGGCTGGCCCGCCCGCGAGCTCCACG
>JBAQGU010000838.1:0-3345 GCA_049287975.1 Roseiarcus sp. | reverse complement strand
CTGCCATTAGGCGGCGTTTGCTGCTAGCGGCGCAAAATTCAAGAATTATGACGAAGGCGCTTGCCCTCGATAAATCAGACTTTTAGCCTTGTCATAAATGAGTCCCGAAAGAAACCAAAAAACGGCTTGTCGGCTACGCGCGCGTCAGCACCCCAGCAACAGGAGCTTCCGAGCCGGACGAAGGCGCTGAAGCGCGTCGGTCGCGTCTAAGGCGTCGGGCAAGAGCATGGCCGGACGCCCGCAGCTCGCGCGCGCTCGACGACCTCGACACAGGCGACCAGTTTGTGATTGCCGAATCGGACAAGGCGACGCGCTCGACGTGGGACGGCTTGCAGATCATCGAGGCCGTGATCTTCTCCCGCGAGGGGAGAAGGGGTAAGAAGGCGAGCGCCATCGCGTCGGGGAGGCATCCTTGATTTTTCGCCAGCTGTTCGATTCCGTATCCGGAACCTATTCCTATCTGCTCGCGAGCCGGCGGGGAGGCGAGGCGCTGATCATCGATCCCGTGCTGGAGAAAGTCGATCGCTATCTCCAGCTCGTCAGGGAACTCGAGCTGAAGCTCGTCAAGGCGGTCGACACCCATCTGCACGCCGATCACATCACGGGCCTCGGCGCGCTGCGCGACCGGACGCGCTGCATCACCGTGATGGGCGAGCAGTCCAAGGCCGACGTCGTCTCGATGCGTCTCAGCGACGGCGACAGGCTGACGATCGAGGGTTTGGCGCTCGAGGCGATCTACACGCCCGGCCACACCGACGATTCCTACAGCTTCATCATGCCAGACCGCGTATTCACTGGCGACACGCTGCTGATTCGCGGCACCGGGCGCACCGATTTTCAAAACGGCGACGCCCGGCAGCAATACGAGTCGATCTTCGGCCGGCTGATGAAACTGCCGGAGTCGACGCTCGTCTATCCCGCTCACGACTACAAGGGCGAGACGGTCTCCACGATCGGCGAGGAAAAGGCCTTCAATCCGCGCCTGCAGGTCAAGTCGGTCGACGAATACGTCGCGTTGATGAACAGCCTGAACCTGCCGAACCCCAAGATGATGGACGTCGCGGTTCCCGCCAACCAGCATGTGGGCTTGTCTCAGGACGAGATCGCGCGCCACGGCGGGTCGCTATCGGCGTCCGAGGCGATTTTGGTCCTGGGCAGGCCCGACGTTGCGCTGGTCGATCTGCGCGAGCCGGGCGAACGCGAACGCAACGGCGTCATACCCGGTTCGCTGCATGTCCCGTACCCCGCGTTGCCGGAGCACCTGGGCGCCGGGGGGATTCTGAACGAGCTGGCGAAGTCGACCGGTAAACAGATACTCTTCTACTGCGCCTTCGGCGAACGCTCCGCGATGGCGGTGCAGGCGGCGCACGACGCGGGCCTGGCTTCGGCGCGCCACATCCAGGGAGGAATTGACGCTTGGAAGAAGGCTTCGGGTCCGCTGACGCACTGAATGGGTCGACTCGTCGCGCGAGTCGTTCGAAATGCGGGGGAATGACTCGGAAACGTCAGTGTCATGCCCGCGAAAGCTTGCTAGGTCACGCCCCGAAATAAGAAAGTCGACTTGGGGAACGTGAACACCGCCATTGACCGTCATTGCGAGGAGCCCTCGCGACGAAGCAATCCAGGGGCCGCGTGCTAGGGCCCCTGGATTGCTTCGCTGCGCTCGCAATGACGGTTGACGCAGCAATGTTGGGCGTTGCCCGCGAAGGCGGGCATCCAGACTTGGCCGCGCGTGCCGGGGCACTGGATTCCCGCTTTCGCGGGAATGACGCTATACCAGCGACTCGCCTTTTGGCTTTCGCTGGAATCGAATTCGTGCTATCGATGAATTCTGAGAAGGGCTAGGTCAGACGGGCGGATCGGAAAACGGACGGCGAAACGAGGCGCGAAATAATCTGGGTCGCAAACCCTTGAAGTCGCACGAAACCGCGAGACCGAAAATTTCGTGCCACAACGATTTCAATAACTTGCGAGGCGCTCGACGAAACAAAATCGTTTCGCAAGCGAAATTTCTCAGTTCGCAAGCGAAATAAACCGTTTCGCAAGCGAAATCTACCGACGGTCCGAGCAGGTTGTGGCGACAACATACACATCGAGATTCTGGCCGATAGGAGGCGATCCTAGGAAGCATTGCACTCGACCCTAGGGCGCCCGCGGACAGGGATGGACGCCGCCGCTCCGGCGAAATAAACTATTTGCGTCTTTCGGGCGTAATGAAACGGTTCTTTCCCCCGCCAAGAGGAACGTGATGAAATTCAGTGCTTCCGTCGTCGATGCGATCGGCCATACGCCGCTCATCAGGCTCGAGCGGGCGTCCGAACTGACGGGCTGCACGATTCTCGGCAAGGCGGAATTCATGAACCCGGGCGGGTCGGTGAAAGATCGCGCGGCTCTCGCGATCATCCAGGACGCCGTCGCCAGCGGCCAGCTGCGCAAGGGCGGCACGATCGTCGAGGGGACGGCCGGCAACACCGGCATCGGGCTCGGCGTGGTCGCCTCGGCGCTCGGGTTTCGGACCGTGATCGTGATTCCCGAGACGCAGACGCAGGAAAAGAAGGACATGCTGCGCCTCGTCGGCGCCGAGCTGATCGAAGTGCCGGCCGTGCCGTATTCGAACCCCAACAACTACGTCAAATATTCCGGCCGGCTCGCCGAAGAACTCGCGCGGACCGAGCCGAATGGCGCGATCTGGGCCAACCAGTTCGACAATACCGCCAATCGGCGCGGCCATTATGAGACGACGGGTCCGGAAATCCTCGCCGACACCGGAGGCAAAGTCGACGCCTTCGTCAGCGCGGTGGGCACCGGCGGCACGCTGGCCGGCGTGGGCATGGCGTTGAAGGAGCACAACTCCTCGATCAGGATCGCGCTCGCCGATCCCGTGGGGGCGGCGCTCTACGAGTTTTATACCCATGGCGTGCTCAAGAGTTCGGGATCGTCGATCACCGAGGGCATCGGCCAGGGCCGGATCACCGCCAATCTCGAGGGCGCGCCGGTCGATCGGGCGTATCAGATTCCGGATGCGGAGGCGCTCGAGGTGGTGTTCGACCTGGCCGAACATGAAGGCCTCTTGATGGGCGGCTCGACCGGCATCAATGTCGCGGGCGCGATCCGCCTCGGCAAGGAGCTCGGACCGGGACACGTGATCGTCACGCTGCTGTGCGATTCCGGCGTCCGCTACGCCTCGAAGCTCTACAATCCCGCTTTCCTTCGTTCGCTGAATCTCCCGGTCCCGGCCTGGCTCGAACGGAAAGGCCAAGCGCCGAAGGTGTTCGTGTCCTGACCACGGTTCCTGGCTTGGGCGGCGCTCAATAACTACCGAAGCAGCGGCGACCCATCCGTCAT
>JBAQGU010000837.1:0-7019 GCA_049287975.1 Roseiarcus sp. | reverse complement strand
TGCTGGGCCTGCTCGGGTGGACCGCCGAGTTGGTTGTTGGGAAAGATCATGACCCTGATCGCGCCGTCGGTGCGCTTTTGGACTCGATCTGCGAATTGCCTGGCGGCGATGTTGGCGGGGTGATCCTCCTGCGCGAAATGCGCGAAGCGCAGCGTCAGCGCCGCCGCGCGCGCGACATAGGGCGCCGCGAGCGTCAATACGGCGGCGCCCACGCCGGCCTCCAGAAACTCTCTGCGATTCATGACATCCTCCCTGACCGATCAATCGACGCTTTCGTCGCGCCTCATCCGCGAAACCCGAAATAATTCGGCAAGAACAAGACAAACCATGGCACGAAGGCAATAATGAGCAGGCCGACGAGCACCACTGCGAGATATGGGAGCATCGCGCGCGATGCCGCCTCGATATCGCAGCGCATCACGGCGCAGCAGACGTAAAACCCGACGCCCGCCAGCGGCATGAAGCCGCCGACGCCCATCGCGATGATGAGCACGAGCGCGTAGTGAAGTTCGCTGAGGCCTACCCTTCCGGCGATCGGCAGCAGCAGCGGCGCGAGCACGTTGAGCGACGGCAGCCCCTCGAGCAGGACGCCGACGACGATCAATAGCGCGATCGAGCCGATCAGGAAGATCGGGGCGCTATTCCCGGTCGAGCCTATCAGATCGACTAGGCGTTGCGGCACATAGGCGACAGTCAACGTCCAGGAGAAGGCCGAGGCGGCGGCGAAGATGAAGAGGAGCAATCCCGTCAGCGACGCCGTGTCGCCAATGGCGCGCACGAATTCGTCGAGCCCCATTTCGCGATAGACAACCATGGCGAGAAACAGCCCATAGACGACCGCGAGCGCCGCTACCTCGGTCGGCGTTGCCAGTCCCGAGAGGATTCCGCCGAGCAGAAATCCCGGCATCAAGATCGGCAGGACGGCGTCTAGACCGGCGCGAACGACGGACTCGAGCGGCGCGCGCGGAAGTTTTGGCGCCTCGGCGCGGCGCGCGCGGACAAAAATGAGCGCAGCGAGGCAGACTGCGATGACCGCCGCAGGGATGATGCCGCCGATGAACATCGCCGCCACAGACACGTTGGTGATCGACCCGACGATCAACATGGCGACGCTGGGAGGCACGGTCTCGCCCATGATCGCGGCGGAAGCGAGCACAGCCGCGCCCTCGGCGGCGCCGTGACGCTCGCGCAACTCGTCTCGCATGACCGTGCCGACGGCTGCGACGTCCGCGGGCTTCGAGCCCGACAAGCCGGAGATCACATACATGCTGACGACCGTGACTTGCAGCAGGCCGCCGCGCAGATGACCGACGAGCGCGTGGATGAATTTAATCAGACGCAAGCTGACGCCGCCGCGCTCCATGACGAGTCCAGCGAGAATAAAGAAGGGAATCGCCAACAAAATGTAATTCCCTGTCCCGTTCACCATGTTCTGCGGCAGCACCATGAGCGAGGCCGCGCCGCTGCTCCAGAGGTAGACGGATGTGGCAAGCAACAGGACGAACCCGACGGGGACGCCCGCGAGAATGGCGACCACGAAAAGGACGAGAGCCGCGATGATCGGCCCGTCGTCCCCGAAGACGGGCAGCCACTGCCCGCACGTCGCGGCAGCCGCGCCGGCCGCCAGGACGAATGCGGCCAAGGTCGGGAGCGCGGCCTTGCCATGCGTCCGCCAAAGGCGATCCGCGGCATAGATTGCTATCAGCGCCATCCCCAGCGGAAGAGGGATCGCGATCAACGATGCCGGAAGTTGCAGGATCGGGGTTCGTTCGCTCCAGTTCGAGGCGATGAATTCGGTCGAGACGATGCCGGTGAGCCCCGTTGTGAAAAGAACGATGACGTCGGCGAGCGCGAGGCAGATCCGTTCGCCCCGCGCCGGCAGCCATCCGAGGATCAAACGGACATGCGCATGCTCGCGCCGTCGATACGCGACCGCGCCGCCGACGAACGCCATGATCGACAAGGCCAGCCGCGCCGCCTCGTCCGACCACAGAAACGATTGCTGGAAGAGGCCGCGCGCCACGACATTGGCCAGCACGAGCGCGAGCTCGAGGAACAGCGCGGCGACGACGAGCGTTTCGGCCAGCCGGTCCGCAACGCGCAGCGCGAAGCCGTCCTGCCGCGCCGCGGCGACGCCGTGCTCCGATCGCGCGCCGTCCGCCACGTGGGTCGCCATGACGGACCTTTCAGTGCGGCATGACTTGATTCGCAATGTCGATGACCATCGCGCCGAAAACGATCGGTGACCGGAATTCCATCGCACTCCTCCCAATCGACGCCGATCTCATTTCGGCAACGCTACACGAAGGCCGATCTGGCTTCCGCGAAATATTCCGGATTGAGCCGGCGGATGTCGGGGATGTCGGCGGCGAGGCCGTCGAGATGCGCGGCCATCGCGAGGACGGCGGCGCCCGCGTCCCCGGCCTCGATCGCAGTCCATATCGCGGCGTGCTCGCCGATGACGCGCGCCATGCGGCCCTCTTGCGGCAAGGTGAGCCTGCGATAGCGATCGACGTGCGCCTTGACCTGTTGGACCAGCTTCCAGATGCCGGGATATCCGCCCGCGTCGGCGATCGCGGCGTGAAAAGACTCGTCGGCCGAATGGAACGCCTCGCGGTCGTCGGCGAGCTCGGCTTCCCGTTGCCGCTCCACGATCGCCGAGATCGCGACAACCTGGCTACGGCTCGCCCGCTGCGCCGCGAACCGCACCGAGGTCTCTTCGAGCGCCTTACGGATCACGATCGCCTCGGGCAGCGCCGCAAGCGGAATCCGCGCGGCGAACGTGCCCGACTGCGGGAATATCTCGATCAAACCCTCATCGGCCAACTTGAGAACCGCTTCGCGCACCGGGGTGCGGCTGACGCCATACGCGGAGGCGATCTGGCTTTCGAGGATCGGTTCGCCGGGCCGACGCTCGAGCGACATGATTTGCGCGCGCAAGTCCGCGTAAATCATCGCCGGAACCCTGCTCAGGCGAAGGTCGCCGGCCCACGGCCTGCCCGCGACGAACGCCCGCGTCGCGGAGCGCGGCGTCTGGGTCATCGGCTCGAGGGTCATCGTGAGCTTCCGCTGGCGTGGTGATTGATATATTAGTATCGTCGAAATCCGTCCACTACTCTTTCCAGGGTCCTCATTCGAAGCGAGGTCCCTTATTGCGACCGACGGAGGCGCCAAACGTGACCGATTATCGTAAGCTGTTCGATCTGACGGGCAAGACGGCCGTCGTGCTTGGCGCTGCTTCCGGGATAGGAAAATCTTCCGCGGAGGCTCTGGCGGGGCTCGGCGCGAATGTCGTCTGCGCCGACCGGAACATGGAGCTTTGCGAGGCGACGGCCGTTGGCATTCGCGACACCGGCGGCGAGGCCGAGGCGATGTCGGCCGACGCCGCGAGCGCGGCCGAGGTCTCCGCGCTGGCCGAAAAGGTCAAGGCGAAGTTTCCCCGACTCGACATCGCCGTGACGACGCCCGGGCTGAATATCCGCAAGACCATCCTCGACTACACCGAGGAGGACCTCGACCGGGTCGTCAACCTCAACATCAAGGGCACGGTATATTTCATGCGCGCGTTCGGCCGCATCATGGTGGACCAGCGCGGCGGCAGCCTGATCGCCTGCTCCTCCGTGCGCGCGGTCACCATCGAGCCGGGGCTCGCCGTCTACGGCTGCACCAAGGCGGCGATCGGGCTCTTGGTGAAGGGCTTCGCTTCGGAGGTCGGAGCTTTTGGCGTGCGCGTCAACGCGATCGCTCCCAGCATCGCCGAGACGGCGTTGACCGCGCCATTCAAACAGCGGCCGGATATTCATAAGCTCTATGCCGCGCACACGGTGTTCAACCGCTGGAGTTCCTCCGACGAGGTGGCGGCGGCGGTCGCCTTCCTCGCTTCCGACGCTTCGAGCTACGTCAGCGGCAGCACGTTGTTCGTCGACGGCGGATGGACCGCCATCGACGGACCGCCGACAGGCCTGACGCAGTTCGCCGCGGGCGTGCGCTGAGATGAGCGCCCGGATCGTTTTCATCGATTGCAACGATCAGCTCCAGCCGGTGTTCGACGCGGTCGGGCGTCCCGACGATCCGCCGATTCTCGTCAACCGCGGGGCGTTCACGAGCGAGGATCTGCCGCGCCTGCTCGAGGGCTGCGAAATCGCCATCGTCGACCATTCCTACATGCCGACCGACATCGTGGCGCGTTGCGAGACGCTGCGAGATATCGTGTTTCTCGGCACCGGCCCGCAGAGCTACATGGACGTCGAGACGCTGCGCCGGCAGGGCGTCACGGTGCATGCGATCAAGGGATACGGGGATGCCGCGGTGGCGGAGCACGCGATCGCGCTGATGTTTGCGTGCGCGCGCGATATCGCCCGCATGGACCGCGAAATTCGCGCCGGCTCCTGGCGCCCGCGCGAGGGCGTGCAACTCACGGGCAAGCGTCTCGGGGTGATCGGCCTGGGGGGCATCGGGACCGAAGTAACGCGAATTGCACGCGGAATTGGCATGGAGGTTCTGGCCTGGAACCGGATGCCGCGGTTGGATGTGACAGCGCCGATCGCGATCGAGGCGCTTTTGCAGGGCGCTGACGTGGTATCGCTTCACCTGGCTTTGAATGACGAAACCCGAGGTTTTCTCGACGCCGGCCGGCTGGCGTTGCTGAAGCGCGGCGCCATCGTCGTCAACACCGCGCGCGGAGCGCTGATCGACGAGACCGCGCTGCTCGAAGCGCTGAACCGGGGCCACCTCGCCCGCGCGGGCCTCGATGTCTTCGCTCTCGAACCGCTGCGGCCCGACCATCCGCTCGCCCGGCACGACAGCGTTACGCTGAGCGCCCATTCGGGCTTTCGCACCTACGAGGCTTCGGCGACGCTGCTCGGCCGCGCTCTCGACATCGTGCGGAAGCTCGCGACGCGGAGCCCGAACTCATGAGCCGAACGCCGCGATCTGGTTAAACATGTAAATAATGTGTATATAGACTCGACGATCACCAACCAAACCGGATGGAATGGGAGCGCGTCGTTGCCTAGACTGTCTACGGACGAGCGGCAGCCGGCCGCCGCGGTGGGGCCGCGCTCGCCGAACCGAGGCGAAAATATTCCTGGTCGCAACGCCTTGAAAAACCACGAAATGGGAAAATTCTCCGATCGCTCGGGCTGGCCCCCGGTCACCCTCACCCCAACGCCTCTCCCGCGAAGAGCGGGAGAGGGGCATGACGCCCCCAGGAGCCCCCGATGACGCACCCCGCCAACAGCCGGACCGGCGGCCAAATCCTCGTCGACCAACTCGTCGCGCAAGGCGCCGAGCATGTCTTCTGCGTGCCCGGCGAATCCTACCTGGCCGCGCTCGACGCGATGCACGACGCCCCCCTGACGGTCACGGTCTGCCGGCAGGAGGCGGGGGCCGCGATGATGGCGATCGCCAACGCCAGGCTCGTCGATCGCCCGGGGATCTGCTTCGTGACCCGTGGGCCCGGCGCGACCAATGCGGCCCATGGCGTGCATATCGCGCAGCATGATTCGGTTCCGCTGATCCTCTTCGTCGGCCAGGTCGAGCGCGGCATGCTCGGGCGCGGCGCATTTCAGGAGATGGACTATCCCGCTTTTTTCGGCCCCACGACCAAATGGACGACGCAAATCGAGGATCCCGCGCGCATCCCGGAAATCGTCCAGCGCGCCTATCATGTGGCGATGCAAGGGCGACCCGGCCCGGTCGTGATCGCCCTGCCCGAAGATGTGCTGACCGAACGCGCCGATGTGCGCGACGCCCCCCGAGTCGCGCCGGCGCCGATCTGGCCGGGGCCAGCGCAAATGGCCGAACTGCAGAGAATGCTGGCGATCGCCGAACGGCCGGTCGCGATCCTGGGCGGCGCCGGCTGGAGTGATCGCGGCCGCGCGACGTTCCAGCGTTTCGCCGAACGCTTTGACCTGCCGGTCGCGGTCTCTTTTCGGCGCGCGTCGCTGTTCGACGGAAACCATCCCAACTATTGCGGGGAAATCGGCATCGGACCCAATCCGAAGTTGAAGAGCCGCATCGCTTCGGCCGATCTCGTTGTTCTCGTCGGCGGCCGAATGTCGGAGATGCCGTCGCAAGCCTACACCTTGTTCGATATTCCGGCGCCGCGCCAGAAACTCGTGCACGTCTATCCCGATCCCTTGGAGATCGGACGGGTCTATCATCCCCTGCTGGGAATCGTCGCCACCGCCGACGCCTTTTGCGCGGCGGTGGAAGGCCTGCAACCGCCTGCCGCCATTTCCTGGAGCGATGAGACGCGCCAGGCCCGCGCCGATTATCTCGGATGGTCCGATCTCACCCCCGAGATGCCAGGATCCGTCGATCTCGGCGCGCTGATGCTCTGGCTGCGTGAACGCCTCCCCGAGGACGCGATCGTCACCAACGGCGCCGGCAATTATGCGATCTGGCCGGGGCGTTTTTTGCGCTTCGGCCGTCACGGCGAACAGCTCGCGCCAACCTCCGGATCGATGGGCTTCGGCGTGCCGGCCGCGGTCGGCGCCAAGCGCACGCGGCCGGATCGCATGGTGGTCTCGTTCTCCGGGGACGGCTGCTTCTTGATGAACGGACAGGAATTCGCGACGGCGGTTCAGTACGACTTGGCGATCGTCTTCATCGTGATCGACAACGCGATGTATGGCACGATCCGCATGCACCAGGAGCGCGAATATCCCGGACGCGTCAGTGCGACGCAGCTGAAAAACCCAGACTTCGCCGCCTATGCGCGCGCCTTCGGCGGCCACGGCGAAACGGTCGAGGCGACGGCTGACTTCGCGCCGGCGTTCGAACGCGCGATCGCTTCCGGCATGCCGTCGATCATCCATGTGAAGATCGATCCGGAGGCGATAACGCCGACGACGACGCTGTCCGCGATCCGCCGTCGCGCACTGGCCGCGCGGGAGGGGTGATCCCCTTCCTCCGGTCTTGCGGGAGAAGGTGCCGAGCGAAGCGAGCCGGATGAGGGTCGTCGTAACTACTGATCAACCGGGAACATGGGTGACACTATGGACCGGGAACATGGG
>JBAQGU010000836.1:0-7378 GCA_049287975.1 Roseiarcus sp. | reverse complement strand
CCCTGGCGCCGCGCCCGGCGAGCAACAGCGCGGTCGCCTCGCCTATGCCGCTGCTCGCGCCCGTGATCGCGACGACTTTGCCTTCTATGCCGGACATGAGGATATCCTTTCCCTTCGCGTCCGCACGTCCGATGTGCGAGAGCCGCCCTTCGCGCAGGCCCCGCGCGAGGAACCCGCAGCGTACGCCCAGCGGCGCCGTGGATTGCTTAGCTGCGCTCGCAATGACGGAGGCGGCCTACCTCTCGCGCAACTGCTCCGCGAGCCAGTCGAGCTCCGGATCGGGAATGCCGAGTTCGTGCAAATGCTCCCGCGTATTCAAGACATACTCAGCATTGTCCCCGAACCGACCGACGCCTTGCATGACCAGAGCGAGCAGGCGCTCGCGCTCCATCGGGGCGGCGTATTGCCCATGTTCGCGATCCGCGACATAGGCGAGAGCCTTTACGCTTTCGCCGCCTTGGAGAGTCGCGGGGACCTCTCGCTCGATGTAGACGTTGGTCACCAATTCCCTGTCGCGCAGATATTTGATCGTCTCGTCGCGAAGGCCGGCGTCGACGCGATAGGCGACGCCCGCACATTCGCCCCCTTCGTCGAGCCCGAGGACAAGTCCCGGCCGATCGGGCGTCCCGCGGTAATGGTGCGAATAAATGCACAGGCGTCGTCGCCATCCCGTCACCACCGCTCGCCGGCGGGCGCTGAAAGCGAAGCCAGGCCGCCAGATCAGCGAGCCATAGCCAAAAACCCACATGTCGCCGCGGAGGTCGGGCGTTGGACTCGATTCCAGAACCGTGGGCCGAGCCATAGCCTCCACGCTCATCCGTCGCCATCCTGCGCGGCTCTGCGTCCGAAATCAGGCGCCCTGGTTTCCTGGCCGAGTTCGACGATCCCCCGGCGGATCGCGCGGGTCCGGGTGAAGAGATCGAACAGGCCATCGCCGTCGCCGCGGCGAATCATCCGCTGCAGCGCGGTCAGATCCTCGCTGAACCTCCCGAGCATCTCCAGCACCGCCTCCTTGTTGTGAAGGAACACGTCGCGCCACATCGTCGGATCCGACGCCGCTATGCGCGTGAAGTCGCGAAACCCGCCCGCGGAAAATTTGATCACTTCCGATCGCGTGACTTCCTCGAGGTCGGCGGCAGTGCCGACGATATTGTAGGCGATGAGATGCGGAACATGGCTGGTGATGGCCAGGACCAGATCGTGGTGCGCAGCGGACATCACTTCGATATTGGATCCCAGCGCCTGCCAGAACCGACCGAGCTTCGCGACCGCTTCGGTCGAAGTCCCTTCCGGGGGCGTCAATATGCACCACCGGTTCACGAACAACGTCGCAAATCCCGCCTCCGGGCCCGATTGTTCCGTTCCAGCCACGGGATGCGCGGGAACCAGATGGGCATGCTCCGGCAGATGGGGCGCGATCGCGGCGATCACGTCCGTCTTCACGGACCCCACGTCGGACACGACGGCGCCCGGCCTCAGCGTGGGACCCACCTCCAAAGCGATCGCCTCGTTCGCGCCGACGGGCGCGCAAAAAATCACCAGATCCGCGCGCGCGGCGGCGGACGCCGTCGGAAGATATTCGTCGCCGAGGCCGAGCGCCTCCGCGCGTCGCAGGACTTCCGCAGAGGCGTCGGCCAAAACGATCGCGCCCGCGGCCCTGACGCGCCGAGCCGCCCGGGCGATCGAGGACCCGATCAACCCGACGCCGACGATGGCGACGCGGTCGAAAACGGGTTCGGCCAATTCGGGTCCGAGTCTATCGACCATGACCGAAGTCCTTCATGAAAGCGGCAAGCGCTTCGATGACCCCTCGATTGGCCGCCTCGGTCCCGATCGTCAGGCGCAGACAGTCGGGAAGCCCATAGGCCCCAACCGCGCGGAGGATGAATCCGCGCGCGGTCAGATACGCGTCCGCCGCGGCCGAACAGCGATCCCCAGGAAAACGCACGAGCACGAAATTGCCGACGCTGGGAATGGCCTCGAGTCCGATTCCGTCGATCCTCTCGCTGACCCACGGCAGCCAATGCGAATTGTGCGCCGCGGCCGCGGCCACGTGATCCTTGTCCGCGATCGCCGCACGCCCGGCGGCGAGCGCCGCGGCGTTGACGTTGAAAGGACCCCGCACCCGGTTCAGCGCCGCAATCACGGCAGGCGGCGCGTAGGCCCACCCCAGACGTAGGCTCGCCAGTCCATGAATCTTGGAAAACGTGCGCAGCATCACCACGTTTTCGCAACAAGAGACCAGTTCCGCGCCCGCCGCGTAGTCATTTTTCTCGACATATTCCGCATAGGCCGCGTCGAGAACGAGAAGGACTTCCGACGGCATCGCTGCCTGAAGTCTCTCGACTTCCTTGATCGGCAGATAGGTGCCGGTCGGATTGTTCGGATTGGCGAGGAATATCATCCGCGTACGCGAGCTGATGTTGGCGAGCAATCCCTCGACGCTGGCTGTGAACCGCTCCTCCGGCGCGGACACGGGAACCCCTCCGGCCGCCCTGATGACGATCGGGTATTCGAGGAAACCATATCGGGTATACAACCCTTCGTCGCCGGGGCTGAGGTAGACGTGCGCGAGCAGCGAGATCAACTCGTCCGAACCGTTGCCGCAGATGATGTGTTCGGCGTCGAGACCATGGTGAGCGGCAATGGCCGCCCGCAAATCGTACGCGGAGCCATCCGGATAGAGCGCCAGATTGCCGGCTTCGTTGCGGAACGCCTCGATCGCCTTTGGCGAAGGGCCGAGCGGCGATTCGTTCGACGAAAGCTTGTGAACCTTCGCAACTCCCGGCGCGCCGCTCTTTCCCGGAACATAGGCGTCGATCGCCATGATCTCCGGGCGCGGCTGCGGACGTGGACTCGTCGAAGGCGGCACGATTGGCTCCTGTTTCGTCACTCGGCGCGAAGGCTCGTCGTCACATCGAATCGGCTGGCGTGCGCGCCCACTTCGACGCTTCTGACATCGCCGCCGCCGGATGCGCTCAGCGCGCGTTCGACCGAGCCGTCCGGCCATTTTCCCGGCCGGGCGATCAAGAGCGAAAGGCCCATTCCGTCCGCGGCGTTGCCGATGATCTCGCCGCCGAGTTCCGCGATGGCTTGCGGATAGTCGCCGCGCCATCTGTCGAGCGATGCCGCTTCGAGAACAATGTCGCGCGCGCCGCCATCCGCCAGCGGTTTCGCGATGACGAACACCGGCAGGCCCGCGGGGTGATCCGGGCGCTCGACAAACGGAAACCGTGCGATCACTTTCGGGGCGTCCCTGGGCGCGAACCGCATCCACCACGCCCCGACCCCGGGTCCGCCGTGAAGCGCAAACATTCCGAGATCGCCCACCGCGTCCGCCACCCCGTCGATCACGCCGCGCGCGCTCATGTGCGGCACGCAGGGCACCGTAAAGCCAAAATGGAATCTCGCGGAGTCGCGTATGGCGGCGTCGCCCCCCGAAACATCGATATGCACGCGATACGGGGCCTGCACATAGGTGAATGTCGATATGATGATGCGCCAGATGCCTTCGACGGTGTCGAGCGGCAGAATGCCGCGATGGCGTTCTGCCAAGGCACGCATCATCGCCGCTTCCCGGCCGGGGCGAAACGCCGAGCCGCCGCCCTGTCGCGCCTTGATCTCGATGAGAGCGTCGATGATCCGTCCCCGCTCCATCAGGAGCGCATGCATCGCCGAATCGATTCGATCGATCTCGATGCGAAGCTTGGCGAGCGGCTCGGCAGCGGGTTCCGACACTTGCCTCGAAGCCCCTCAGGTATTCATCGACTCGAAGAAGTTAGCGTTGGTCTTCGTCTCACGCAACTTGCCGATCAGGAATTCGATCGCATCCACGGTTCCCATCGGATTGAGAATTCGCCGCAAGACGTACATCTTCTTGAGAATATCTGGAGAAACCAGCAATTCTTCCTTCCGCGTGCCCGAACGGGTGATGTCCATCGAGGGGAAGGTTCGCTTGTCCGAGACCTTGCGGTCGAGGATGATTTCCGAATTTCCAGTCCCTTTGAACTCCTCGAAAATCACTTCGTCCATGCGCGATCCCGTATCGATGAGGGCGGTCGCGATGATCGTGAGCGATCCTCCCTCCTCGATATTGCGGGCGGCGCCGAAAAAACGCTTGGGCCGTTGCAGAGCGTTGGCGTCCACGCCGCCGGTGAGCACTTTACCAGATGAAGGCACTACCGTGTTGTAGGCGCGTCCCAACCGCGTGATCGAATCCAGTAGAATTACGACATCGCGTCGATGTTCGACCAGGCGCTTCGCCTTTTCGATCACCATTTCCGCGACCTGGACGTGGCGAACCGCCGGCTCGTCGAAAGTCGAGGAAACGACCTCGCCTCTGACCGACCGTTGCATGTCGGTCACTTCCTCCGGCCGCTCGTCGATCAGCAAGACGATCAAATAACACTCAGGGTGATTCGCCGTGACCGACTGCGCGATATTTTGCAGCAAGACCGTCTTTCCGGTTCGCGGCGGCGCCACGATCAGCGCGCGCTGCCCTTTGCCGATCGGCGAAACGATGTCGATTACCCTCGCGGAAAGATCCTTGCGAGTCGGATCCTCGACTTCCAAGCGAAGCCGCTGATGCGGGTACAAGGGCGTCAAATTGTCGAAATGCACCTTGTGACGAGTATTTTCCGGCTCCTCGAAATTGATGGCGTTGCATCTGAGGAGAGCGAAATAACGCTCTCCTTCCTTCGGGCTGCGAATCACGCCCTCGACAGTGTCGCCAGTTCGCAGGCCCAATCGTCGAATCTGGGAAGGCGAAACGTAGATGTCGTCTGGCCCCGGAAGGTAATTGGCATCGGCAGATCTCAAGAACGCGAACCCGTCCTGTAATATTTCGACGACTCCTTCGCCCATGATTTCGACTTCACGGCTAGCGAGCTGCTTCAGAATCGCAAACATCAACTCCTGCTTGCGCATTATCGAGGCGTTATCGACCTCGACTTCTTCTGCAAAGGCCAACAATTCTGTTGGAGATTTCTTCTTCAGGTCTTTAAGCTTCATTTCCCGCATTTTGGGGACATCCTCGAGAGCGGGGCACGCCGAAGCGCGCCGGTAGTAACAAAGGGGAGGAAGCGGGCGCGGATGCCAGAACAGCGCAAGTCGCCTCGGCGAGCCCAAGCCGCCGAAGCCACGTCCAACCCGCTAGCCGCAGGGAGCGCCCACTGAAGGTGAGAAGATCTCTTTAGTCGCGTTCACCGAATAGTTCAATACTCATTTCCACAGGTTCGTTTCTCCCCTCCCCGTTCTTACGGGGAGGGGCCGGGGTGGGACTCTCCAGGGGAGGATGGCTTTAGTTAGAGGCCTCGGGAGGCGAGCGCGCCCCACCCTTTCCCCTCCCCGTAAGAACGGGGAGGGGATTTGGCCTAGTCGTGCGGGTCGTTCAAAATGAGGTCCTTCAACGTTGTGTCATTCCCGCGAAAGCGGGAATCCAGAGCCGCGGCACGCGCGGCCAAGTCTGGATGCCCGCTTTCGCGGGCATGACACTGACCTTTCTGAGTCAGCCCCGCATTTTGAACGACTCATGCGACTTGCAAATCAGGCGCTCTACCACGGCCGCGCTCAGCGGGCGCGGCTACATGCCGCTCATACCGAACGCTAAAACGGCTTTACGACGACAAGGACGACGATCAATGCCATCAGGACCGTCGGCGCTTCATTGAGCACACGGTAATATGCGGCGCTGCGCCGGTTGGCGTCAGCGGCAAAAACCTTCACGAGCTTCGCCAAATATCCGTGGAACGCCGAAAGCACGAGGACCAGCGCCAGTTTCGCTTGCAGCCACCCCGCTGAAAAGTCGTCCAAACCATAAGCGAGCAAGGGTCCCGTGAGCCAGACGGCGATCATGGCGGGGTTGATGATCGCCTTCAGCAGGCGGCGCTCCATGAGCTTGAAGGTCTCGGATTGCTTCGAGCCGGCCGGCGCATCGACATGATAAACAAACAATCGCGGTAGATAAAACAGTCCCGCCATCCAAGCGATCACCGCAATGATATGTAGGGCTTTGATCCAAAGTTGCCAGGATTGCATTCGCGGCCCAAATCCAAGGGAAGACCGAAGCAGCTTGGCACGCGCTTCTTTTTTATCAAAGCGGTCGCCATGGACCTGATTCCTTTGGGACGCCGAATCAGCAGGTAACGACTTTTTCGCCCGTAGGGACAAAAGTCCGGGCATCCTCGTAAAAGTAGCCGCGCTCGGCGGCCCTCGTAGAGCGCCTGCTTTCCGAGTCTGAACCCAGCGAAACCTATGCGGTCAGCCACCGCGTAACAGCAGCGTCTCGCCGCGGTGACCGTCACGGGCATGGCGCCGGGCGGCAACGCCGGTCCCACCCTTGACCTTCAACAAACCGTCGCAAAGTTGTTGGTAAGCCGAATCCGCGCCGTCATGTCATCCACAGGCAGACTTGACGAATAGCGGGACGCAGGTTTCATTGGATCATTCGGCACGCCATTTGCACGGCGAGTCGTGACTGCCCCGGCGCCGCCTTTGGCGCGCGATCGCCTGGGCCGGAGGATGCGTTCATGGCCTGCTCCTCGCTCCGCGAGTAGCGACGGGCGTGGTGAGCGTATGTGCGAACCACATGCCTCGATAAATTATTTTGCGCCCGTGCGAGACGGGTCTGCGGTCCCTGTGTGTGAGGGGCCATTTTGGGAGGTTCGAGCGTTCAGGAGGGCGATCGGCATGCGGCCCGATCGCATCGACTGTTGTCTCGATCGGTCGGCCGCCAACAGGAGCGGTTGACATGATGAATGCTCTTTTTCGCGCCACTCTCGGCGGGGCCCTGATTGCCGCCTCGTTCTCCGCGGTCAGTGCGCACGACATCTACACCGGCGTGCACGGCAAGAACGGCCAGCTGTGCTGCGGCGGCACGGATTGCGCCGTGACTTCGTATCGCGAGCACGGCGGCCGCTTCGAATTCCTGACGCGCGAGCGGCAATGGATCGAAATCCCCGAGGAGCGCATCACCTTCCTGCCGATACCCGGCGATCCGCCCGACAACAGCGATGGCCACCACGGGCATTTGTGCTATCGCTCGGCAACCGACTCCGATCGGCTCGGCCCTGCCTCGTCGAACGTGTTCGAGGACATTTTCCTGTATTGCGCGTTCATTCCGCCGGGCTCGATCTAGACGGCTCCGAGCGGAGCGTCATTCAAAATGAGGTTCTTTAACGTTGTGTCATTCCCGCGTAAGCGGGAATCCAGGGCCCTGGCACGTGCGGCCAAGTCTGGATGCCCGCTTTCGCGGGCATGACACTGACGTTTCTGAGTGATCCCCTCATTTTAAACGACTCAGGCGATTAGCGGCGCGACGCGATATTTCTGCGCGGCCATCTCGACGCCGCCGAACAGGCGCGCCGATCGCGAACTATGC
>JBAQGU010000835.1:0-1724 GCA_049287975.1 Roseiarcus sp. | reverse complement strand
ACCATTACGATCGAGATCACGAGATAGCGGCGCGCGCCGAGTTTCAGGAACGCCGAGCGCAGCGTCGGCGCCGGCGCCGGCATGACGATGGCCGTCAGAATTTCATCCGGGGCCAGCGCGGTGCGGCGGTTGCCCGTGATGAATTGCGACAGCGGCAGCCGCCGCGCGCCGCGTTTCGAGGCGAGTTCGACCGACGCGTCGAGGATCAGCAGCGGCGGCACGCCGTCGGCGGCGGGCGAGGCGTTGCAGAGATTGCCCGCGATAGTGCCGCGATTCTGGATCTGCACGGCGCCGATTTCGCGCGCGGCCGCCTTCAGCGCGTCGAAAACGGGCGGCAGGTCCGCGGCGACGATGTCGGTCCAGCTCGCCGCGGCGCCGATGCGGACGGCCTCGGCGTCGACGCGTATCCCACGCAGCGAATGCAGATTCGAAACATCGATATAGTCGCCAAAGAGCGGCCGCTCGCCCGCCGCGGGAAAGATGTCGGTGGCGCCAGCCATGACGCGGGCGCCCCCGGCTAACCATCCGAGTGCTTCATCGAGATTGGCGGGGCGAACGTACACGAGATCGACTCGAGGGATCGTTTGTATGCAAATGATTATTCCGAACGGGCGAGGTGTCAAGCGGCGCGCCTCGAGGCCGAGGAACTGCCCACTGTAGACGCGGTCGTCGACCGCGTGGGTCCCGCTTGGTCGACACTCGGAAAGTCAGGCGCTCTACGACAGCCGCGCTCAGCGAGCGCGGCTACAGCCCTTCCATTGACCCCGCCCGCCCTCGATGCCAGGAGAGCCGCGACAAACCCGGAGCTGACACTCGATGACCATCGCCGTTGACGTCCTGGGGCTTGGAAACAGCCTCATCGACATTATCGCCTACGCCGACGACGCCTATCTCGGCGCGCAGGAGATGTTGAAGGGCGCCATGACGCTGATCGACGAGGACCGGGCGGAGGCGCTCTACGCCGCGCGCGTCGATCCGAGCATCGTCTCGGGCGGCTCCGCCGCCAACACGATAGTCGGCGTCGCGTCATTCGGCGTCTCCTCAGCCTATATCGGCAAGGTCAAGAACGATCCGCTGGGCGAGGTTTTCGGTCGGGACATCCGCGCGACCGGCGTCGGCTTCGCGACTGCGCCGGCCGAGCACGGCCCCGCCACAGGACGCTGTTTCGTCTATGTCACGCCGGACGGCGAGCGCACGATGAACACCTTCCTCGGGGCCAGCACCTATCTGTCGCCCGACGATGTCGACGAGACCCTGGTGCGGGCGGCGCGCTTCGTCTATCTCGAAGGCTATATGTGGGACCGGCCCGCGGCGAAAGAGGCCTTCCGCAAGGCGGGACGGATCGCGCGTCAGGCGGGCAACCGGGTATCCCTGACGCTGTCGGATTCGTTCTGCGTCGATCGCTTCCGCGGCGAATTCATCGACCTGATGCGCTCAGGGATAGTCGACACCGTGTTCGCGAACACGGAGGAAGTTCTTTCCCTCTACGAGACCCCGCATTTGACGGAAGCGCTCGACGCGTTGGGCCGCGAGGGCGTCCTCGCGGTCGTGACCCGATCGGAGAAGGGTTCGGTCGTCGTGGAAGGCGGCAAGACCGTGGAGGTCCCGGCGTTTCCGATCGCGCGCCTCGTCGACACGACGGGCGCCGGCGACATGTTCGCGGCCGGGTTCCTCGCCGGACTGGCGCGCGGCGCCGACCACGTGACTTGCGCGCGGCTCGGCGC
>JBAQGU010000834.1:0-3840 GCA_049287975.1 Roseiarcus sp. | reverse complement strand
TCATATGCGGCGCCGGCTCCATCGCATTGCAGATCGTCCCCTTCGGCCCGAAATCAAGCGAGACGCAGCGATAGAGGCCCTCGTTGTAAGGGGGTGGCAGCGCCGCGAACATCATCAGCCCGAGGTAAACGCCCGAATGCGAATTACCTTCGTAGGAGTTGATGAAATAGGGAATCTGCGGCGGGCTGGAAATCGCGATGTGACAGCTGTCATCCTTGATCGTGACCGCAGCCTTGATCTCGAAATCGCCGAAGCCGTGGCCCGCGTCCTCGAGGATGGCGACGCCCTCATAGGTTCCGTCCGGCACGGTCCTGATCAACGCGCGCATGTGGCGATCGGCCATGTCGAGCAACTCGCCGATACAGGTGTCGACGACGCCCTCGCCGTATTTGTCGATCATCGCGATCAGATTGCGTTCGCCGACCTGGCAGGCCCCGATCAGGGCATTGAAATCCCCTTCCTGATCGCGCCGCGCGCGCATGTTGGTGAGGATCATGTTCAGCACGTCGTAACGTGGTTTGCCGCGGTCCCAAATCTTCACCGGCGGAATCCGCAGACATTCGGAATAGATGTCCTTGGCGTTGGGATTGTAGCCTGCGGGCACAGGGCCGCCGATGTCGGTCAGGTGGCCTTTGCAGACCGTCCAGTAGACGAGCCGATCTTTGTAGAACACGGGCTTGTACATGCAGGTGTCGATGGCGTGACTGCCGCCAAAGACGGGATCGTTGTGCAGGATCAGATCACCGGGGTGGATGTCGTCGCCGAAGAACCGCGCCACTGACTTCATCGCGGGAATCAGCGAACCCAAATGGATCGGTATATCCTGGCCTTGCAGGATCATTTCAGGCTTCGCATTGAACAGAGCCGTCGAATAATCGTGGGCGAGATTGAAGACGGAAGAACGCGCCGTCTTCTCCAGCGAAAGCGTCATCTCCCGCTGCGTCGTCTCGAGCACGCCGCGCACCACGGAAAGCGTGATCGGGTCGATCTTCGATGGTTTCGCGGCATTCATGGAGTGGGTCCTGCTAGAGCGTCTCGCGAATCTCATTCAACAGCCGTTGCCGATCGTGCCGCGCAGCCAACGCCTGCTCCATCGTCACCGATGCAAAACGCACGCCAGCATGAGGTTGCAGCTGTCCAATCAGATCCAGATCGGCCGAGATGACTGTTCCGATCATGAAATAGCCGCCGCCGGAGACCGCGTCTCGATGCAGCACTATGGGTTCCGTGCCGCCGGGCACCTGTATCGAGCCATAGGGATAGCAGGCGTCAACGATATTGGAAGGGTCTGATCCCGCGCCGAACGGCGGATCGCGCGGCACGAATTCGAGTGGGCGTCCGCCGCGGAATCGGTAGCCGATGCGATCGGCCTCCGGCGCGACTTTCCAGGCGTCCTCGAAGAAATGCCCGCCTGCGGCCTCGGTGATGCGATGCCAGTAAAGACCTGGCATCATACGCAGTTCGGCGGGAGCGCCGGGGGCGCGACGTAGCTTCGGCGCAACGGCGCGGCCTTCGGAGGCGGGGGCGCCAGCTCCGAGGGCGAGTTCGTCGCCGGCCGCCAATTTTCGGCCCTTAAAGCCCCCGAGCGCGCCCAGGGTGTACGTCGATCGCGATCCCAGCACCACGGGAACGTCGATGCCGCCGGAGACGGCGATATAGGCGCGCGCGCCGCCTTTCAGGAAATCGAAGGCGAGCGTCTGGCCCTTCTTGATGTGAAACGAGGTCCAGGTCGCGCGCGCGTCGCCATCGACTTTGGGCGGCAATTCCGCCCCCGCGACGGCGACGGTCGCATCCGAGGTGAACTCGAGTTCGGGTCCGAGGAACGTGGCTTCGAGGACGGCGGCGTCCTCACGATTGCCGACCAGCCAATTGGCGACGCTGAGGGCAAACCGATCCATGCCGCCCGAGATCGGGATTCCTATATGATAGTAACCAGGACGTCCGAGGTCTTGGACGGTGGTCGAAAGACCGGGCTTGACGACTTTAATGGTCATTGAGCGCCCCCGTCAGCGTGGCGTTGGTCCCGTCGATGTCCTTTTGAAACGCGTCGAGCGAGAAGCTCACTTTGGCCATTTTCGGCGAGAACTTGCCTGCGTCGACGTCAGCGACGATTTCGTCGTATTCCGCGCGCTCGATCGGCCTCCACTTGACGATGTCGCCCGGATTGAACAGGCACATGAAGTCCCTGAGATATTTGATCTGTTGATTGGGATCGTAGATCGGCGCCGGCGTGATGCCGAACATCTGATAGCCGCCGGCGCCGCGCACCGAATAGATGCAGCCGAAACAGCCGCCATGGCCGATCGTCAGCTTTGGCGTATCGGTGCGGGGGCGCAGATATTTCGGCGATTGAATCTGCCGCGGACGATCAACCATCTGATAGAGAAACGGCAGCCCCGCCACGAAGCCGACCATCGAGACGAACCACGGCGCGCCGGAATGCGCCTTCACGAAGCCGTCGACGCCGTCGAGATGGTTGATCGCAGCGGTGTACTCGATATCCGTCTTGTCGGGCGTCTGGTGCCGATCGCGGAATCGCAATAACGTTTCACGCGTCCAGGGGTCGTTATACAGCACGGGGATCTCGATGATGCGCGTCTCGAGCAGGGAATGCCCGGCCCCGACTGTCTCTTCGATCGACTGGATCTCGCGCAGCAGGTCGTCCGGCTTGATGATATCCGGATCGTACTTCACCTGGAACGACGCGTTTGCAGGACAGATCTCGGTGACGCCCTTAATTTGAGCGGCGCGGATCGCCGTGGTGATCGAGAGGCTCTTGAAAAAAGCGTCGAGCGACATCGCCTCGTCGCATTCGACGAAGATATGCTCGTCGCCTCCATAGGAATACCGGCTGGTCATCGGATGCTGTCCTCCTTCATGACGGCGTTCGATACGAGTCTTCGATGAGCCACTGTTCGAGCCAACGAGTGTGGAAGTCTCCCGCGAGGATATCCGGCGCCGCTGCAAGCCTCTGGTGGAGCGACTGCGTCGTGCTTATGCCTTCGACGATCAATTCGCAAAGCGCGCGTCGTAGGCGGGAAAGCGCCATTTCGCGGTTTTCGTCCCAGACGACGAGTTTGCCGACGAGGGAGTCATAGAACGGCGAAACATCGCAGCCGGCGTAGAGCAGCGTATCGAAACGGGTTCCGAAGCCCCCCGGAACCCGCAGGGCCGTGACCGCGCCGGGAGACGGACGGAAGTTCCGCGCCGGGTCCTCCGCGTTGATGCGAACTTCGATCGCGTGCCCGCGAAGCCGAACGTCCTGCTGCCGGTATTGCAGCGGCGCGCCCCCGGCGATGCGAATCATTTCCCGCACCAGATCGATGCCGGTGATCATCTCCGTCACCGGATGCTCGACCTGGATGCGCGTGTTCATCTCGATGAAGTAGAACTGCTGCGCCGTTTCGTCGTAGAGATATTCGAGCGTGCCTGCGCCGCGGTAGGCGACGGAGCGGGCGAGCGCGACCGCCGAGGCGCACAAGTCCTCTCTGACGGCCGCCGTGAGCGCGAGCGCCGGCGCTTCCTCCCAGACCTTCTGTCGGCGGCGCTGCAGCGAACATTCGCGTTCGAAGCAATGAATCGCCTCTACGCCATCGCCGAGTATCTGCACTTCGACATGTCGCGCCCGAGGGATGAATTTCTCGAGATAGAGGCCGCCGTCGCCGAACGCCGCTTTCGCCTCGGCGCTGGCTTGGTCGATTGCGGCCTCGAGTTCTTCTCGAGATTGCGCGATTCGAATGCCGCGTCCGCCACCGCCCGCCGCGGCTTTGATCATCAGAGGATAGCCGATCTCGCTGGCGAGCCCGATCGCTTGCGCGGTGTCGCGCAGTCTGCTTTCGG
>JBAQGU010000833.1:0-3354 GCA_049287975.1 Roseiarcus sp. | reverse complement strand
GGCTCGCCAGCCTCCTGGTCGGCGATTTCTACATTGGACCGCTCCGGGTCTACGCGTCGCTGTTCTGGTTCATTGCCGCTGCCGTCATCCTCGGCTACGTCCTGACGCAATCGAAATACGGCAACTGGATCCAGGCGACCGGGGGCAATCCGGTCGCGGCGCAGGCTCGCGGCGTGCATGTGTCCTCGGTCAAGGTCGCCCTGTTCATCCTGACCGCCGTCATGTCGTCCTTCGCCGGGATCATCAGTTCGATCCGTACCTCGGCCGCCAATCCGAACAGCGGTTCTGGCTACGAGCTCGAGGTGATCGCCATGGTCGTGATCGGCGGCACGGCGCTGACGGGCGGACGCGGCACGATCTTCGGGACCGTGCTGGGCATCTTCATCCTGCGCGTCATGCGCAACGGCATCGTGCTGATCGGAGTGCCCGGGCTCGCCTACAACATTTTCATCGGCGCGATCATTCTGGGCATGATGGCCCTGCATTCCTGGCTCGAGCGCCGCCATCGCGTAGGGACTTGAAGCGATGGCCGAAGAACTCATCCGGATGGAAGGCGTCAACAAGTTCTATGGCCGCGTCCAAGCGTTGGAGAACGTCAACCTGACGGTAAATCGCAGCGAAATCGTCGGGCTGCTCGGCGACAACGGCGCGGGCAAGTCGACGCTGATCAAGGTGCTTTCCGGCGCGGTGCCGTCGAGCAGCGGTTCGATCTATGTGCGCGGCGAGAAGGTGAGGATTCGCGACACGACGGACGCGATCGCGCTGGGCATCGAGACGATCTATCAGGATTCGGCGCTGGTCGTGCAATTGTCGATCGCGCGCAATCTGTTCCTCGGCCGCGAGCCGCTCAAAGGCCCGCGCTTTCTTCAGCGAATGGACATGCGCGCGATGGAGAGCGCAGCAGGCGATCTTCTGAGGCGGGTCGGGATCGGCAAGGCGATTCCGGCCTCGACCCCGATCTCCTCGTTGTCGGGCGGCGAGCGGCAGGCCGTGGCGATCGCGCGCGCGATGCATTTCGACAGCGACCTGATCATTCTCGACGAGCCGACCAACAACCTCGGCGTCGCGGAGACGCAGGGGGTGTTGCGGTTCGTGCGCAACGCCCGCGACTCCGGTCATTCCTGCATCTTCATCGCCCACAACATCCATCACGTCTTCCAGGTCGTCGACCGCATCGTCGTCATGCGCCGCGGCAGGATCGTGGCCGACGACATCGACCCGAAGACGACCACGGTCGCCGAGGTCGAGGACGTGATAACGGGGGAATAGCGGGCCGTTGCATGGACGCTGGAGAAGGCGGCGGCGCATCGGATCCGGTCGGGAAAAAAGCTGGTGGAACTGTGCTCCCAATCGATACGAACGATTCTTGCGCGACGGACTTTGGTACTCGAGAAAACCGCTCTCGATCCATGCCCTGCTGAGCTGTACGAGTGTGCGCGGGCTCATCCCGAGATGGGCGGCCATTTCGGCCGATGTCGCCGAATCCTGTTTTCGAAACAGGCCCATTCCATATGCATCGGCTCGCGCCGCCTCAGTTGAGCCCCAGTCCGACGAACCGCACTTCGCCCGCCGCGTTGGCGACCAGCAGCAGCACCGTTTTCTTGCCCTGCCGCTTCAGTGCGTCGATCGCCTTGGCGACGTCGCTCGGCTTTTCCACGGTGTGTTGGTCGACTTCCTCGATCACGTCGCCGGCGCGCAGGCCTTTTTCGGCGGCGGCAGAGTTGGGCTCGACGGCGGAGACGACGACGCCCTTCACGGTGTCTTTCAGTTTGAATTGCTTGCGCGCGTCGTCGCCGAGAGGGGCGAGCGCCAGACCCAACGCCTTGGCCGATGTCGATTCCGTCTCCGGCGGGGTCGTCGTGCTTTCCGCCTTGGCCATCTGCTTCTCGCCGTCCTCGAGCCTGCCGAGCGTGACCGTCTTGGTCAACTCCTGGCCCTTGCGCATGATGACGACCTCGACCTGCTTGCCGACCGGCATCGAGGCGACCAGACGCGGCAGATCGCGCGATTCCTTGATGTCCTTGCCGTCGAACTTGACGATCACGTCGCCCGCCATCAAGCCGGCGGGCTTGGCCGGGCCGTTCTCGTCGATTCCCGCCACGAGAGCGCCGCGCGCGGTCCCGAGCTGCAGGCTCTCAGCGATGCCATCATCGACCGGCTGAATGCGCACGCCGAGCCAACCGCGATGGGTCTCGCCGAATTTCTCCAGTTGCTCGATGACCGGCTGCACCGTGTCCGAGGGCGTCGCGAACCCGATGCCGATCGAGCCGCCAGAGGGCGAAAGAATCGCCGTGTTGATGCCGATCACTTCGCCCTGCATGTTGAACAGCGGGCCGCCTGAATTGCCCTTGTTGATCGAGGCGTCGGTCTGCAGGAAGTCGTCGTAGGGACCGCTCTCGATGTTGCGGTTGCGCGCGGACAGGATGCCGGCGGTCACCGTCTCGCCCAGGCCGAAGGGATTGCCGACCGCCATCACGCCGTCGCCGACGCGCGCCTTGTCGCTGTCGCCGAACTTGACGGTCTTCAGCGGCTTGTCGCTCTCGACCTTCAGCACGGCGACGTCGACCTTGGGATCCTTGCCGATCACCTTGGCCTTCAGCTTGCGCCCGTCGGTGAAGATGACAACGATGTCGTTGGCGTCGCCGACGACGTGATTGTTGGTGATCACGATGCCGCTGGGATCGATCACGAAGCCGGAGCCGAGCGAGGAGGATCTGCGTTGATGTTGCGGCGCGCCGTTCATGCCGTGGTTCTTGAAGAACTGCTCGAACATGTCGTCGAACGGGGTGCCCTTGGGCAGGTCGGGCGCGCCCTCGGCGGTCTTGTCCTCGACCGTCTGGGTCGCGGAAATGTTCACCACCGCCTCGGCGACGCTGTCGACGAGGTCGGCCAGACTGGTCGGTCGCGACTGCGCGACGGCGGGCGCGAGCGGCGGCGCGACGAGCGCCAGGGCGATGGCCGAGGCGAGAAATCGTCGACGCAAACGCAGGGTCGTGACGGGGTCAGGGCGCATCGCGTTCATCCTCTTCTCAATCCGGTCCGAATCCAACTCGATAAAATGCAAATTGTGGCTGCCAATCATGTCCGAAGCGCGACGAAGCGCCGCCTAGACCACCAAGCCGCGCGCCACCCAGACGAGGAGCACGCCGAACGCCGCCGCCCCGAGACCGAACCAGCGCAGGCGCTTGGGGTCGAGTCGCGCGACCTCCGCCATGCGGCTCCGCATCGTATCGGTAAATCCCGCCAGCAACAGCCCCTCGATTGCGAAAACGAGCCCGATCGCGGCGCCGAAGTCCCGCATGTCACTTCGCCACCTGCGGTTCCGCCGAACTTGCCCCCGGCCCTGGGGGCGCC
>JBAQGU010000832.1:0-3590 GCA_049287975.1 Roseiarcus sp. | reverse complement strand
GATCCACACCACGTGATGCTTGGAGTCCCGGATCGTGTGACTTCCAGCCTTTTCGGCCTCACGCTGAAGAAAAAGCTGATGCGGCGGCTCGCGCTCGAAGCGGTGCGGCGTTCCTCGATCAAGACCGCCAACGTCTCGCAGGGCGTGCGTTCGCTGTCCGGCGGCAATCAGCAGAAGGTGGCGATCGCTCAGGCGCTGGACTGCAAGCCGCGTCTGCTGTTGCTGGAGGAGCCGACCCGCAGCGTCGACATCCAGAGCAAACGTGAGATCTATCGGTTGCTGCGCGAGTTCGTCCAGGCGGGCAACGTCGCGATCATGTTCTGCACGGAAGTGTTGGAAGTCTATGAAGCGGCCGATCGCGCTCACGTGATCACCGACGGCCTGATGTCGCCACCAATCGTCGTTCACGACTATGCTCACGTCGAGAGACTCGCCACCGACATCACCCACATGGAACGCCACAACCGCGCGAGCGCCATGAGCTAAGGCTCCGTTGGGCGACGGCTGGTTACTCGCCGCACCCCCAGGGCGCTCGGGGGAGCCCGATGAATTCGCGCAGCTTTCGAGTCGTGGAGCCCAAGTGCTTATTTCAGTTCTGCATCGAGCGAAGTCAAAGTGTTGGGCTCTTTTTTCTGCAACTTCGCAACTTCGTCATTGCGGCTCGTCAGCCGGAGTCGCGCACGGTCGGCCACGCGCCCGCGTACCAGATCTTGTGGGTTCGAGGCTTCCGAGCCCATACCATTTCCGGGCGCGGATTCAATCTTTTCAAGGCATTGCGACGCCATTTCCGGGCGACTCCGCTTCGTCGTCGGACCCTCTCGCGCCGCGCAATTTTTGCGCGATCGAATCGATCCCCTCGAAGGACCTCGCGGCGCCGGCGGGCGCGCGTCATCGCGAGCGAAGCGAAGCGACCGAGACCGGGGGGTCTCCAACTGCGGCTTGGTCTGGATACCTGTTCGCCATGTCGCAAATTGCGACTGCTTGTCCCCTGGCGCGCGTATCGGCGCTGGCCCGACTGTGGATGCACAAAGGCGAAGGCGCCTGGGGGAGTCGGACACGCGGGTTCCTGCCATGAGTTCTGACCAGCGGAAGCCTTATCACAGTTTCTGACAATCCGCAATAAAACATTGCAATGTCCGATGTCGCTGAGAAATCTGGGCCTTACGGCAGCTCGATCTCGACGCGCATGCCTTGGCTGCTGCGAGACCACATGTAACAAATGTACAATGCCTCGAGCCGGCCACTCAGGGCGGGCCCCGCGCGGACCTCGGCCTGCGCACCATCAAAGCCGACCGACCGTAGTCAGGGCGCATACATTCCGCAGGCGGTCCGCGACGCTCGGCTCCCGGCAGATGCCGCCCGGCCAGAGCATTGGACTTTGGTAGAGCGCCGTCAAACAAAAGCGGCGCCCGAATCGACCTCGGTGGGATTCCGAGTTTCGCTTTCATCGCATAAGCTAGAGCCTGTCGCCGACTATAGGGGCAGCGGGTCCTGCGCGGGAGAGGCAACCGGTCGCAGGATCTCCGCTCATCTCCCGCCTACAGAATATCAACCGCAGCTGTTCGGCAACACGAGATCGTACGCTTCCTCGACGCGAGAAGATCGCCAAGCCTCGACGATCATCGGTGAGCTACTCGTAGCTATCAAGGATGAGCTACTCGTAGCTATCAAGGAACAACCATGACCAACAGTTTCATCCCATCCCGTCGCAACTTTCTCGCCGCGACGGCAGCCACGGGTGCAGTCACGGTAGCGACGACCGCACGCGCAGCGTCCTTCGACGATCATCCGGATGCGGCTCCGATGATTCGATGCGTGCGACTGTGGGCCGGCGACGATGGCGACTCTCACTTCGAGGAAGGGACAATCAACCTATCCAACGGCGCGCGAGGCGACCTTCTCAGCGAAGTTGTCGCCGCGACCAGTCTCTCCTTTCAGGAGACGACGTCTGGCGGGTCCTTCGAGTGGCATCGCGATCCCGTTCCGCGCTTTGTCTTCACCCTCAGCGGCACACTGGAATTCGAGACGCGTGGAGGAGAGCGCTTCACTATCCGTCCCGGTGACGTCATGCTGGCGGAGGACAATTCGGGTTCGGGTCACCGCTGGAAGCTGATTGGCGATGAGCCCCGGCGGCGGGCTTATGTGGTGTTCCCGGCGAGCGCCACGCTTCCGTTCAAAGCGCACTCACTCTGACCGCGGGAGCCGGTCATGCCGACACCTTCCACAGTCCGGATTCAGTCCTGATCGGCGTCGGCATCATGAGCGCAGGGCGCTGTCCAACCCAATCGGAGCCATCAGATGACGGAAACCGCTTCGCCGATCGCTTCCATCGCCGCCAATAAAGCCGAATCGGCGTCGTCAGCAATGCTGACCCGGCGGCGCGTATTGCTGGCGTCGACCGCGATGCTCCTGGCGGCGCCGGCTACACGAGCTGAGATCTTGCAGGGTGGCGCGGGATTGCCGTGGCGGCCGTTTGCCGGCGATCCTCCCCGGGCGGTCAAGCCGGGGCCATGGGTGTTCTTCGCGCCCGAGGAAAGCGCTGCGGTCGAGGCTTTGGTGGATCGATTGATCCCACCCGATCCGGAGACCCCCGGCGGAAAGGATTGCGGCTGTGCAGTCTTCATCGACCGCCAGTTGGCGGGCGCCTATGGCAGTGCGGCCGGCCTTTACTGGAGCCCGCCGTTTCTGCAGGCGACGCCAGAGCAGGGCCTTCAAGGGCCATATACGCCAGCTCAGCTCTACCGGCGCATGCTGGCGGCCCTCGACCAGTATTGTCGCGCTACCTACGCCGCAAAGACGTTCGCGCAGCTCCCGGACGACGAGAAGGATCGGATCATCACCGGGATGGAAAACGGGTCGTTGCAACTCCAGGGTATGGTTGCGAAGCCGTTCTTTGACGTATTGCTGCAGGATTCGCGCCAGGGTTTCTTTGCTGACCCCATTTACGGCGGCAATCGCGACATGGCGGCCTGGAAAATGATCGGCTTCCCCGGCGCCCGTTACGACTATCGCGACTGGGTCGAGCGGTACAACGAACGCTACCCGCATCCGCCCATCAGCATTGGCGGACATTAGCGAAGTTCAATGCTGCGCCCAAGAAAGCGGCGCCGAAGAAGGAATGGACCAATGGCAACAAGGCTGCCGCCGACAGACGTCGTGACCATCGGATTGGGTTGGACCGGCTCGATGGTCGCCAAATCCATGACGGATGCCGGTTTGAGAGTCGTCTCCATTGAGCGCGGACCGTGGCGGGACACCGCGACCGACTTTCCCCCCTCTTATTCCCCGGACGAGCTCCGCTACGCGGTGCGACTTGACCTATTCGTGCGGCCGGCGCAGTCGACGCTGACGTTCCGCAACAAATCAGATCAGACAGCGCTGCCGATACGCGAGTGGGGCGCGTTCCTGCTGCCCAACGGGGTTGGCGGCGCTGGACTGCACTGGAACGGGCAGATCTGGCGCTTTTTGCCAACCGATTTCGTGCTCAGGGCACACCTGACCCAGCGTTACGGCGCGAAATTCCTTCCCGAGCACACGACCATCCAGGACTGGGGCGTCACCTACGACGAGCTAGAGCCGCATTTCGACAC
>JBAQGU010000831.1:0-2826 GCA_049287975.1 Roseiarcus sp. | reverse complement strand
CCGAAGCGCTGCCGGAGACGGTTGAACGGGAGACCTCGACGACCGAGCCGGAAGCCTTGACCGAGCAGTTCGAGCTCCTGGCGGCTCCACGCGGCGCTCCCGACGATCTGGCCAAGCTCACCGGCGTCGGCCCGCAGATCGTCAAGAAGCTCAACGAGCATGGCGTGTTCCACTATTGGCAGCTCGCCGCGATGACGCCGGCCGAAGCCGAGAAGCTCGACGCCGACCTGCGGTTCAGCGGGCGCATTTCCCGCGACCATTGGGTCGATCAGGCGCGCGCGCTCATCACCGCCGCTTGAGCGGCGCGGTTCGGCCCGTTCTGAAGAGGCCCGGCCGCGAGTCGGGCCTCGCGCGTGCAAGCGTCGCACGACGGCGAGCCGCCCCGCGGGCGCGTACAACAACCTAGGGACGAGGGACAGACAAGCCATGGCCACGATCACCGCCGCGCTCGTGAAGGAACTCCGCGAGAAGACCGGCTCCGGCATGATGGATTGCAAGACCGCGCTCAGCGAAACGAACGGTGAAATCGAGGCAGCGGTCGACTGGCTGCGCAAGAAGGGCCTCGCCAAGGCGGCCAGGAAGAGCGGACGCATCGCCGCCGACGGCCTCGTCGGCGCCGCCGTGGAAGCGAATTTCGGCGTCGTCGTCGAAGTCAATTCCGAGACCGACTTCGTCGCGCGGAACGACGACTTCCAGGCCCTGGTGCGCGGAATTCTCGCGGTCGCCATCGACAAGGGCGCGAGCGTCGACGCCGAGGCCGTCAGGGGCGCGCATTTCCCGGGCGGCGGCACGGCCCAGGACGCGATCGCCAACGCGATCGCCACCATCGGCGAGAACATCACGTTGCGGCGCGCTGGAGGGCTGCATGTGGAACACGGCGCGATCGGCCAGTACGTGCACGGCCAGATCGTCGACGGCCTCGGCCGCATCGCGGTGATCGTCGCCCTGGAGTCGACAGGCAAGCACGATGCGCTCGTCGCGCTCGGGCGGCAGATCGCGATGCACATCGCCGCCTCCAGCCCGATCGCCATCGACGCGGCCTCGATCGACCCCGCGATCGTCGCGCGGGAGAAATCCGTGCTCGCGGACAAGAACGCGGGCAAACCCCCGCATGTGCTGGCGAAGATCGTCGAATCCGGACTGAAAACCTACTACAAGGAAGTCACCCTGCTCGATCAGTCCTTCGTGATCGATCCGACGAAGTCGGTCGCTCAGGCGGTCAAGGAGGCCGAAGCGACCGTCGGCGCCCCGATATCCGTGAAGGGCTTCGTTCGCTACGCGCTCGGCGAAGGCATCGAAAAACCCGCCGAGCAGGCATAAGTCTTCGGGCGGCCCGTGGGCCGCCCGTTTCATTTCCGGCCACGCCGCGACGAGGAGCCCACCTTGCCCGATTCCGCGCAACCCCTGTTCCGCCGCGTCGTTGTCAAACTATCGGGCGAGGCCCTGATGGGGCCGGACACCCATGGCTTGCACTCCGAGACCTTGAAGAGGATGGCCGGCGACCTGAAGGCGGCGGCCGAACTCGGCGTCCAGGTCGCGGTCGTCGTCGGCGGCGGCAATTTCTTTCGCGGCCTCGAGGGCGCCGACAAGGGCATCTAGCGCGCCCGCGCCGACTCCATCGGCATGCTCGCGACCGTCATGAACGCGCTGGCGATGGAGGGCGCGCTGGAGCAGATCGGTCAGCCCGCGCGCGTCCTGTCGGCCGTCGCGATGCCCTCGCAATGCCAGCCCTATTCCCGGCAGGCGGCGCTCGCCCATCTCGTCAAGCGCCGCATCATCCTCTTGGCCGGCGGCACCGGCAATCCGTTCTTCACCACCGACACGGGCGCGGCGCTGCGCGCCGCCGAGCTTTCCTGCGACGCCGTCATGAAGGCGACCCAGGTCGACGGCATCTACACCGCCGATCCCAAGAAGGACCGGACCGCGACCCGCTTCGAGCGCCTGACCCACGACGACGCGATCCGCCTCAATCTGCAAGTGATGGACACGGCGGCGTTCGCGCTCGCGCGCGACAACGGCATTCCGATCGTGGTCTTCTCGGTGAACGAACCCGGCGCGATCCGCGCGGCCCTGCTGGGACAGGGACGCGCGACTTACGTGATGCCGTAGGGGCGCGGAAGGGAGCCCCTTCCCCGTTGCGGGGTGAAGGGTGCGCGCCTACAGCGCCCGCGCGAAATGGTCTTGACACGCGCCGCTCGCCGGTTCGAACTGCGGCGCAAACAGCGAGGGAGGATTGCATGTTGACGCGACGTGGTTTTGCCGCTTGCGCGCTTTGCGCGGTTACGGGATTTCTGGCGACGGGCGCCGAGGCGGAGAACGCGCCCGGCGGGCTCGAGCGCACTATCCTGAAGCGTATCGATGGCCCAATGGCCGGCTACGAGACCGTCAGCGTCCGCGTCGAAATCGACCCCGGCGCGACGATCGCGCGCCACACCCATCCGGGCGTCGAATCGAGCTACATCATCTCGGGCTCGACGGACCTGACCATCGAAGGCGAGGCGTCCAAGACCTACAATGCGGGCGACGCGTTCCAGGTAGCCGCCGGCGTGCCGCACGGCGGCAAGAACGGCGCCACGCCGACGGTCGTGGCGGCCACCTATGTGGTCGAAAAGGGCAAGCCGCTGGCCTCGCCGGCCTGACGCGCCAGGAGTGGAAGCACAGTGAACATGCCAGCCGCGCATGCGAGCAACGTCGATCAGGCGACCTTCTGGAACGGTCCGGGCGGGCGCCGCTGGATCGACCGGCAGGAAATGCAGGACGGCGTCCTGGCGCCGGTCGCGGAACGTCTGCTGAAGTCGGCGGGCGCCGCGCCGGGCGATCGCGTAA
>JBAQGU010000830.1:0-3820 GCA_049287975.1 Roseiarcus sp. | reverse complement strand
CGCGATTATTACGCCCGCGCGCTCGCCGCCGGTGTCGTCGCGGCCCGCCAGCGCATCGCCACGTTGGACGCAAAGGGGAATTGAGAGGGCGAGGGCAGATAGAAGGACGGAGAAAATCAAGGGCGCGCGGGTGCGGCCCCTCGCGTTTAGTGAGGGAGCGCGCCCCGATCTGCACCGTCTCTCTCGCTCGATTCAGCGAGGTCTGAGAACACCTTACCAATTACAAAAAAACGAAACCTCCTCGAAATCTGTCGAACCATCCGATCTGAGCGCCAAAGCAGAGACTCGCCAAAGGCGCGCACCTCGATGGTTTCGCTCGAATATTCGGCGATCGTTTCAGCAATATCAATGTCGGCGGTCAAAGGGACCTATTCAAGAAATCGGAGGCATGGAAAATCGACTTGAAGTTGATATTCTCGGCCGCGAATGTCTCGCTTGCGCCCTCGCCTCTATCCAGGATCGAAACTACAAGCAGCACATCCGCGCCGGCCTCCCGGCAGGCGACGACCGCCAGCAATGCGGACGCCCCGCTCGTCGTGACATCGTCGATGACAACGAGCTTTTTGTCCCTCAAATTCTCGTTTCTCGCAAAGCCCTCGACACGTTTTTTGGAGCCATGTTCCTTAGCTGTCTTGCGAACGAAAAAACCGTTGATGGGTGCATTTACAACATGGCTGTAGGCGCAAACCGCCCCCGTGATGGGGACGGCGCCCATCTCTAAGCCGCCGACATAATCGCCTCCCACTTCTACTACTTCGGCTAGCAAAAGCTTTGCCATCAAGTGCGCGCCTTTTGCGTCGAGCATCGAGGGCTTCATATCAAAATAAAAGTCGCTCTTCTTGCCAGAAGAAAGAGTAATATCTCCACGTCCAAACGAGCGTTCGTAAATTATGTCAAAGAGAGCATTCCGATCGTCTTCGAATGAACTCCGCGTCGCGAACGAAGACGGTCTGAGAATCGCGGAGCTGGTCATTGACACACCCTTGGCTAGGGAACGGAAAGCCGTTTCCATACCCGAACCCGAATCAGTGGGGAAGTAAATACAGAACCAGATTCAAATCAATCACGCGGCCGAACGAAAAGGGTTCCTCCTGGCGCGTTGTTCGCTGTTTTCTGTCTTGGGCTTTCCGAGGTGAATCGCCTACCCCGCGCCATCCGGCATTTTGGCCGCGGCAAGAGGTCGGAAGTCCGCGATGATCGGTGCGGCGCAAAGCCTCGACAAATTCCCTGTTCCGCTCCAAAACCTGGACGTCGAATTGAAGCGTTTATTCCACGCTTTCGCGTTGGTCAGCGGCGGCGCCGCCTCGGCGGGCCCGCCTCTCTCCGCTCCGGCAGCGTGATCGCCTTCGCCAGATTCGCGAACGGATCGCTCGCGTGCGGGAACGCCATCGCTGCGACGAAGTGTTCCTGAAAATTCGGCTCTGTCGCCGTTTCGATCTTTTCGATCTTCCGCACGACCGACTCGATCTCCACGCGCGAGGCGAGGTTGAGGAGGGCGATGCGGGCTCCGGTGCCTGCGGAATTGCCGCCCGCGGCGACGCGGGCGAGGTCGCAGTCGGGAATCAGGCCCAGCGCCATCGCATAGAGCGGGTCGATGTGACTGCCGAACGCGCCGACCAAAGTGACGCGCTCGGGCGCGCCGGCGCCGCGGCGCTCGATCAGCAGTTTCGCGCCCGCGTAGAGCGCGGCCTTGGCGAGCTGGATCGCACGGACGTCGGTCTGATAGATCAGAAGCCGCGGCTCGCCCTCGCGCAGGACATAGGCGAACGAGCGGCCGACCGCTTCGATGCGGTTCGACTTCTCGGCCAGGGCGCCATCGATGACGCCGTCCTGCGTGATGACGCCGGACAGGTACATCTCTGCGATTGCCTCGATAATCCCCGAGCCGCAGATCCCGCTCACCGCCAGCGAAGCGGTCGCCTGGAGGAAGCTGGGATCGTCGGACCATAAATCCGAGCCGATCACCTTGAAGCGCGGCTCCAGCGTAGCGCGGTCGATCCGCACCCGTTCGATCGCGCCGGGCGCGGCGCGCTGGCCGCAGGAAATCTGCGCGCCCTCGAAGGCGGGGCCGGTCGGCGACGAACAAGCGAGCAGGCCCTCGCGATTGCCAAACAGGATTTCCGCGTTGGTGCCGACGTCGGCGATCAAGGTCAGCTCGTCGCGCAGGTAGGGCGCTTCGGCGAGCGCGACGCCCGCCGCGTCGGCGCCGACATGTCCGGCGATGCACGGCAAGAGGTAGACATAGGCGCCGGGCGCGATGGCGAGCCCGAATTCGCAGGCGCGCGCCTCGTAGCCGCCGTCGAGGGTCAGCGCGAACGGCGCGCCGCCGAGCTCGGTCGGATCGAGGCCGAGAAACAGATGATGCATGATCGGATTGCCGACGACCGTCATCTCGAAAATCTCGCCGCGCTCGGCGCCCGCCTCCTCGGCGGCCTCGCCGATCAGCGCGTCGACCGCGGCGCGCACGCTGCTGGTCAGCTCGGCGTCACCGCCAGGGTTCATCATGACGTAGGAGACGCGGCTCATCAGATCCTCGCCGAACCGGATCTGCGGATTCATCACGCCGCGGGAGGCGAGAACCTCGCCGGTCTCGAGATTGCAGAGATGCGCGGCGATCGTCGTGGAGCCGATGTCGAACGCGATCCCCAACGCGCGGTCGCGGAAGCCGGGAAGCACCGCGACGATCTCGCGCCCCTTGCGCAAGGCGACCGTGACCTTCCAGTCGCCGCTGCGCAAAATCCTCTGCAAAACGCGCAGCACGGGCAGGCTTGCCTCGGCTTCGCCGACGCCCCATTGCGCGGTCAGCGCCTGTTGCAAGCGCCTGAGGTCGCTCGAGGGGTCGTGCATGTCGGGCTCGGGGACCTCGACATAATGCAGGCGAACGACCGGATCGATGTCTATCGGGTGCGTCTCCGCGCGCTTGCGGACGACTTGGCGATGCACCTGGCTCTCGGCCGGCACATCAACGACGAGATCGCCCAGGACGCGCGCCTGGCAGCCGAGTCGGCGGCCCGGCGGCAGCGCGCCGCGCTTGTCGACCCAGCGCTGCTCCGCCGCGCCCCATGGCGTCACATGATCTTTCGAGGAAAACAGCGCGTGCTTGGCGAATTCACCCTCCGCGACATCGATCTGACAGCGCCCGCAGATGCCGCGGCCGCCGCAGACCGAGTCGAGATCGACGCCGAGTTTGCGCGCAATCTCCAGCACGCTGGCGCCGTCGGCGACTTCGTCGCGTTTGCCCGACGGTGTGAAGACGATCCGATGCGAACCCAATTCCTCAGCCCCGCGAGCCGCGGCGGACGACCGGTTGTCTATGGGAAGCGGAAACTGGGGCTTCGGACATGTCAAGCTTTCGAAGCGGCAGATCCCTTCTCCCGCTTGCGGGAGAAGGTGGCGCCAAAGACGCCCGTCTTCGGGCTATAGCGCCGGATGAGGAAGCGCGTCGACGCCGCACGCCGACACGCCCTGCGGTACTTGGCACGGGACGACAATTTTGGGTAGGGCCTTCGAGCGCCGGCCGTACCCTAGCCATCTCGCTCCGCTCACTCTCCCCTCACCTGTCGGCTTCGCCGACATCTCCTCCCGCAGACGGGAGAAGGGGCGGGTGCGACAGAGATTCCCCTCGCGGTACAATTTTTGGTAGAGCAGGTCATGACGAGTCCCGCGCGAACAGGCGTCGTCTCGATCGCCGCCGGTCTCGCCCGAGCGACGGCGGCGGCGCCGGATTGGCGCGGATGGTTCGCGGGCGCGCTGGCGCGGGAAGCCGAGGAGCGCCGATTTTTCCTCTGGATACCGGTCGCGGCGATGGGCGGGGTCGCGC
>JBAQGU010000829.1:0-3045 GCA_049287975.1 Roseiarcus sp. | reverse complement strand
GCCCTATCCACCGCTATCCTAAACCCAATGCAGTTCAGTTAAGCCCTTTCGGCGCCGCACACTTCCGCCTTCTCGGGGCGAAAGCGTCGTGATTTCAATAAGGCCAAAAAGCTAAGTGAACAGAATTTTGACCTAAGTGAACGATATTAATCCTAAACCCGCCTTTTTCTGCGCCCCCTCAGTCCCACTCGATTGTTCCCGTTGACTGTAACGAGTTGATATTCTTACGCAAAAATTTCGGCGCCGTGAAGACTTCCGTCCGTCGAACCGTCAGATGCGCACCGATCGCCAGCAGCAAGTCAGAACGGGCCACCCCTATCACGAAAAGTCGCAGCGTGATTGCATCACTTTGGATCGCACCCATTATGCCCCCCTCACTCCCACTCGATCGTCCCCGGCGGCTTGCTGGTCACGTCGTACACGACCCTGTTCACTCCCCTCACCTCGTTGACGATACGCGCGGCGACCCTTCCCAGCAACGCCATGTCGAACGGGTAAAAGTCGGCCGTCATGCCGTCGCTCGAGGTCACGGCGCGGAGGGCGCAGACGTGGTCGTAGGTGCGGCCGTCGCCCATCACGCCGACGGTGCGGACCGGCAAGAGCACCGCGAAGGCCTGCCAGATCGTGTCGTAGAGGCCCGCGGCGCGGATTTCCTCGAGGTAGATCGTATCGGCTTTGCGCAGGATTTCGAGTTTTTCGGGCGCGATCTCACCGGGGATGCGGATCGCGAGGCCGGGACCCGGGAAGGGATGGCGACCGACGAAATGCGGGGGCAGGCCGAGTTCGCGCCCCAGAGCGCGCACTTCGTCCTTGAACAATTCGCGCAACGGTTCGACGAGCTTCATGTTCATGCGCTCGGGCAGGCCGCCGACATTGTGGTGCGACTTGATCGTCACCGACGGGCCGCCGGTGAACGACACCGATTCGATCACATCGGGATAGAGCGTCCCCTGCGCGAGGAATTCCACGGGACCGCGCCCGTCCGCGGCGATACGCTTCGCCTCGGCTTCGAAAGTCTCGATGAAGAGACGGCCGATCGTCCGCCGCTTGGCCTCCGGCTCGGCGACGCCTGCGAGCGCGCCCAGGAAGGCTTCGCCCGCCTGGACGTGAACGAGCGGGATGTTGAACTGGCCACGGAACAGCCGCACCACCTCCTCGCCCTCCCCCGCCCGGAGCAGGCCGTGATCGACGAAAACGCAGGTGAGCTGGTCGCCGATCGCCTCATGGATCAGCACCGCGGCGACCGCCGAATCGACACCGCCCGACAGCCCGCAGATCACGCGGCCCTTGCCGACGCGGGCGCGGATCGCTTCGCGCGCCTCGGCGCGGAACGCGGCCATCGTCCAATCGCTCTTCAGACCCGCGACCCCGTGGACGAAATTCCGGATCAATCGCGCGCCGTCGGGCGTATGCGCGACCTCGGGATGGAACATCAGGCCGTAATAGCGGCGCGCCTCGTCGGCGATCAGCGCGAACGGCGCATTTTCGGAGGCGCCGATGCGCGCAAATCCCGGCGGCAGCCTGGTGATGCGGTCGCCATGGCTCATCCAGACGACATGGCGTTCGCCGGGTTTCCAGAGGCCCTCGAGCAGCGGGCTGGTCGCGCCGACGGTGACTTCCGCCCGGCCGAATTCGCGATGATGGCCGCTCTCCACTTCGCCGCCGAGCTGCTCGGCCATCGTCATCTGCCCGTAGCAGATGCCGAGCACGGGCACGCCCGAAGAGAAGATCGCCTGCGGCGCGCGCGGACTGCCTTCGTCGGGCACGGAGGCGGGGCCGCCGGAGAGGATCACCGCCTTGGGCTTCATTTCCGCAAAGGCGCGCTCGGCGCTCTGGAACGGCGCGATTTCGCAATAGACGCCCGCCTCGCGCACGCGGCGCGCGATCAGCTGCGTGAACTGGCTGCCGAAGTCGACGATCAGCAGCTTGTCGTGGGCGGACGCGGGAGATTGGGGGTCGGGCATGTCGAGATCGCCTCGTCGGGTCCGATGGTCATGGAAGGTCGATTATGAGTGCGCCAGGACGCGCGCAACAATATGCCCATGTGTCACCCCCGCGAACGCGGGGGTCCAGAGGCCAGCGGCACACTCGCCCCGCCTGTCCACCACCGTGTGCGTCGAACGGATCAAAGCGGGCGCCCGTCCGGCTGAAGCTGGATTCCCGCGTTCGCGGGAATGACAGGGCGCGCCGCAAACAAAAAGGCGCCCGAAGGCGCCTTCCTTTCGTGCCGCGCCCGGCGCGAGCTCACTTGATCTTGGTTTCCTTGAATTCGACGTGCTTGCGCGCGACCGGATCGTATTTCTTGAACACGAACTTCTCCGTCTTGGTGCGGGCGTTCTTCTTGGTCACGTAGAAATAGCCGGTGTCGGCCGTCGAAAGCAGCTTGATCTTGAGCGAGGCGGCCTTGGCCATGGCTTACCATCCGATTGGGCGGCGCCGAGGCGCCGGAGAAAAACAAACAGCGCCGGGGGAAGTCCGCCAGCGCCAGTGGCGCCAGACATAGTCGGGGATGCGCGGAAGTCAAGCAAAAGGCGACGCCGGACCGCGGTGGGAGGGCGCATCCCCTACTTTGGCGCCACCCGGGGCTTATGTTACAGCGACAAGCCGGGCTCGCGAGCCGGCCCCCTCCCCACCCCGCCAGGAAGACCCTTATCTCGCAATGACCCAAGTCGTGACGCGCTTCGCGCCCTCCCCGACCGGATTTCTGCACATCGGCGGCGCGCGCACCGCGCTGTTCAACTGGCTCTACGCCAAACGCTTCAGCGGAAAATTCCTGCTGCGCATCGAAGACACCGACCGCGAGCGGTCGACCCCCGCGGCGGTAGAGGCGATTCTGGACGGCCTGAAATGGCTGGGCCTCGGCTGGGACGGCGACGCCGTCAGGCAGTTCGAGCGCGCCGACCGGCACCGCGAAGTCGCCTATCAATTGCTCGCATCGGGCGGCGCCTATCGTTGCTATGCGAGTGCGGAGGAGCTGGCCGAGATGCGCGAGAAGCAGCGCCTCGAAGGCAAGATGCGCTACGACGGGCGCTGGCGCGACCGCGA
>JBAQGU010000828.1:0-18717 GCA_049287975.1 Roseiarcus sp. | reverse complement strand
GATCCTGCCTGGCTGGGCTTGGCGAACGAAGGATACGTTTTCGCCGCGGTGGTGTTCTTTATCTGCTGCTTTTTGATGTCGGCCTACAGTCGACGCCTCGAATGGCGACTGAACACGCACCTTCGGGGCTGACCGCGGCACGGCGATCAATGAGGCTGAGACAATCCCGGCGGCTCCGCTGTTCCGGCGGCGACATTTCCGAGATTATTTCGCGGTTGTGTGCGATTCCAAGGGGTTGCGAGGCGGAAAATTTCGTATACCCTTTGTCAGTCGGAGCGCGCGGTGAGCCCCACGCCCGTGTACCACATCTTGTGGCTTCGAGGCTTCCGAGACGCTACCATTTCCGGGCGCTGATTCAATGTTTTCAATCCGTTGCGGCGCCATTTCCGGGCGACCCCGTTTTGCGCCCAGGCCCTCTCGCGCCGCGATCCTGGCCTCCGTGCGAGTTGGTCACGATCCGAGATATGCGCGACTGTGAGCCGGCCGGCGCCCCGCACAAACGACCGCTGATCCGCCGCCTTCGTCACGTCATCGATTCCAATTCCATTTCGTGCGATTTCAAGGCTTTGCAGCCAGGAAAAGTTTCGCCCCGGCTTCAGCGGGCGCCGAATTCGACGCCGGCAATTCGCGTCGCGGCCCGACTGTGCGCCGTGGCGACGAGGCTTCCCCGGGACGCGAAACAGCGGCTTCGCGAAGCCATCGTAGCAGTCGAGTTCGAGCAATCGACCCATCGCGCACACATCGCCCTCCTTGTCATCGTGCGTGCGAAGATCATCGGTTCGCTCAGCCGGGCGATTTGCAGTTGGACGAAGCCGGCGGGCGGATCGACCTCGCGGCTCTCCAGCATCCGCGCAATGTTTTGTCGTCTGCGTGGCGCCGTGAGCCCCTCCGCGCGCGATAGGCGCCAAGGCGAGCCCCGGAAGTCGCTTCAGAATGCGAAGCCTTCGACCCTCCGTCGCGCGGCGCGGGGCGACGCGGCGGACGGATTCGCGCGGTGCGGGCGCCTTTCGGCGGTGGGACTTCTTGATGGGCTTCGCCATAGGCGGTTCCAGGGAGACCGAGAAAGTACCCTGCCACGACTTGGTCTTTTCAGAAAGAAGAATGTAACAATTTTGAAACACCAAGCCGCGCCCGAATTGCTGACGGATAGAACCGGGATAAAACCCCACATTTGGCGCCCAAATTATAGGCCGCTCTGTGGGGGGATAGCGGTCGTTCGACGGCGAAGAGGCGTTCTCAGGCAGAGTAATATCTGCGCATGCTGAATAAGCTTCATGGCGCCGCAAGAGCGAGCACCGAGATCAGGATATCCTCGGCGAGACAGAGTTGGTTCGGCTCAAACCGAGGGGCGGCTACAGCGGCAAGTTGATGGCATATTCTGAACGACACGACGAAACTCACCCCTTGCGTCCCAAGGCCCGCAGCACGCAGGGAAGCATGCGCGCGGCGATCTTATCGTGGCCTGCCGGGGTCGGGTGAACGCCGGCAGGTGAATCCTCTCTGTCTTCCGGGGGAAGGCCTTGGTAGCTCCACCCGCACCATGAAGCTCCCGCGCTTCGCGCGGCTGAAGCTCCAGCATCGTCATGCCCACCAAAGGCCGCACCCCCCATTCCGCTGTAGATGACGGCGATTCCACGCGCGCGAAGCCGACTTACCAATGTTGTGACGTTGCCGACGTGGTTAGCTACAAGATGGCGTTTGTCTTTGTTGTCGTTGCCACAACACATCAAGATCACGACACGCGTTCCGCTCGGAACAGCGGAATCCATGCGCGAGAACATCCCATCGGACGTGTCTCCGTTGACTCCCTCGTTCGCGACGCTGACATTGCGTCCGTGTTGATGCAGCAACCCTTCGAGCCTGGCTGGCCAAGCGTCCGCTAATGGCAGCAAGTATCCCCTCGTGGCGCTATCGCCCAGGGCGACAACTTGCGCCTTGGCTCCGGTGACTGCGAAAATCGACAAAACGACGATCAATCCAAGCCAACGCATCTAACCCCCCCAAATTTATGCGAAGAATCTCACGTATGAGGCGTTACCGTCTCGACAACCGATGCCTTATCCGTAGACTCAGGTAACCCTTATCCCGTCGGCTTGCGGTCGCCACTGACGCCCAAAGTACGGTCCTCATCGGCCGTCAGTTGCGGTCAAATTGGTGCAGCGCCGTTGTAGGGGGCAGCTGAGTCAACGGGATGAGCCTCCAACAACCCTCCGACGATTGCATGAACGAGAGTTGATTGGCAAGGCCCACCCCGAAGCAGCGAATTGTTGCGCCGAGCCAATCGATCATTTCGAGGATGCGCCGCTATTCCCCAACGCTGTGAGTTTGTTTCGAATGAAGGGCGCCCAATTGGCGTTCGCCTTTGGAAGAGCGCCGACGCGATCGAGATCTTCCAATATTCCCAGCGATTCTTGCAATAGCGGAGCCGCTTCGTCCGCCGATCGACCTTTGCTAGCTCCATACAACGCACCGGCCAATCTGAGCTGCGATTGCACGTCGGACGGGTAGCGAGATGCGGTCTCTCGACAGAACGCGACCGCCTTGCGGTAATTATCGCGCGCGCCGACGTCGTCGCCCTCGGCGCGTTGGGTGCCGCCGAGGCCGCCGTACCGCCCGCAAAGGTCGTGCCGCCAGAGAAGATTTCCTGGGTCGATATCGATCAGCCGTTTCGCGATTTCCAGCGACTCTTGCGCCGCGGTCAGCGCCGCATCCTTATCTCCCTGCGCGGCGTATACAGACTGCAATTTCTGATAATTTATTTCCACGCGTCGCTTCCACTCTGTGTTGCCTGAGTCTTGCGACAGCAATTCGCTGCTGATCGCCAAGGCCTCCTTGTGAGCCGAGAGCGCCTCCGCAAAGGCTCCCATGGCGAGACGTAAATCCCCGATACGCATCAGAATGTTCTCCAGCCGAGCGCGAACGTCGGTATTGGTCGGATTTTCTGTCACGAGCGCCTGCAAGATCTCGCGGCTTTCTTCAAAGCTCGAAAGCGCGGCCTTGTAGTCAAGTCCCTCTCGGTTTGTCGGCTGGGCAGGATCGAGTTTGGTCGCCTGGGTCCAAGCGGTCGTAATGCCGCCGCTGATGTTGCCGGAGCGCTCGAGACCGTCCGCCAGCAAGATTCGCCACGACGGATTGGATGGATCGGCGGCGCAAAGAGCGCGAGCGATGCCCACACTGGCCGTAGCGGCTTCGAGCGCTTGCGCCGTCTCGCCCCGCACGACCGCGAGGTTGCTCACGTCGTTCAGCGTCCGCGCCTTGATTTCCTGCCCCGTCGTTCTGCTCGACGCGTTCAAATCCATCTTGTCGGCAATCGCAATCGCTTCTTCAAACGACGCACGCGCGGCGTCCAGCGTTCCTTTCCCCCGCTGCACATTCCCCAAAACGACGAGGCTGTACGCCAGAAGCTGCCGGGACGCGTCATCGGACGCCGCCTCTTCAATTCGCCGCGCGCCCTCGACGCTGGCGACGGCGGAATCCAGCGCGGTGGCGAGATCGCCAAGGGCAGTGTAATTGATAGCGAACTGTCTCAACATGAGAACATGGCTTTTTCTCAGATCGACGTCATCGGGAGCGCTCGCAGCCAGGCGATCGACGACGCCCTTCGCCGTTTCCAGGATCCGCTTCACCGAAGCGGTGGGCATTCCCTCGACGTTGCGCAGCCCTTGGGCGATATCGACAACGAGGCCATCGGCCGCTTGTCTCGCGATCTGGTAGCTTTCTTCCGCTTTCGTGGCTTCTCTCTTAGCGAGCACGCCCAGCGCGATGCTCGCGGCGGCGACAAGCGCCAGAAATATCGCAGCGACTCCTACGACTCGTGACAGATTGCGCGAAAAACGCGCTCGCGCCGTCGCCTGATCCGCTTCGGCCTGCGCGCGTTCCGCCTCCGCCTTCGCGCGCGCCAGTTCATTCTCGCGCGCCTTCTCGCGCTCGGCTGCCGCCGCCGCCTCGCGCGCGTCACAACTACCCAAATAGGCGCGGTCCCGAGATTCCAGTTGCGCGGCCAGATCGGGCCGGGCGTCGAGAGCGCGCGCCTCGGCCAGCCGCCCGCCTTGATGCGCGAGCCAGCCCTCCGCCATGCCGTTGGCGTCCCAATCGCGCGCGGCGCGCTTGGTCGCTTCCAGCGTCGCAAGTAGCCCGAAATCCTCGGCGATCCATCCCTCGAGCAGACCCCACTGCCGTAGCAGCGCCTCATGCGCAGGCTCGATCGTGACGACCCGCCTTTCCGCACCCGTTTGCGGGTCCTTCGCCTCGTGCGTGTCGGTCGAGAGCAGCCGCTCCTCGACCAGGAGATCGATCAATGCGCGCGCTTCCTCGGGAATGTCCGCGCGCCGCGCGATGTTGCGACGCGGGCTCTTGGTGTCCGGGTCGATGCCGGCGAGCCAGGGAATAAGCCCGCGCCGCAGCAGCGCCTCACGCGCCTTGCGCTCGCGGGGAATGCGCGCGTCGGCGTCGGCGCGCGCGAAGGCGCGCTCCACCGCGGCGTCGATCGCGCCTTTCAACCCGCCAAATTCCTCGTAATTTGCGAGCCGCAACACGCCGGCCCGGCGGTATTCGATGAAGAGCTGTTCGAGCGTGAAGGCGAGCAACGGCAGCGCATCGCTGCCGCCGCCGCGGTCGATATCTGCGAGCAGGCGCTGCGTCAGTTGGGGCTCGATCGCGAGCCGGCCGCCCGCAGTCACGAAACGACGCGCCGGACCCTCGATCACATCCTTGTAGGCGGCGCGCGGCATCGGCAGCAGCGGCAGCGTGCTTTGCGGAAGTCCTTCGAGAGGCTTGGCGTGCTGCAGCGCGTCATAGGAGTCCGAGCGAATCGCAAAGACTGCGATCGTCGCCGGCTGGTCTTCGATCGTGAGATCGCGGATGAGGCCAAGCAGCGCGGCGCTTTCCTCGGCGCCCTCGACGCGAAAGAGTTCCTCAGCCTGGTCGATCGCGATCACCAGGATCGGCGGCTTGGCAGTTTTGCTTTCAGCGCTGGTCCGCCGGGGTCCCGTCTTGCCGAGTTCGGCGAGCAAGGGCCACACGCCGGCCGCGCCGGCGCGTATCGCCGCGCGGATTTCAGCCCGCGTACGTTTGGGCAGGGCCGCTTCGAGGGCGCCGAGAAGGCCATTCTCGCCATAAAGCGCTGCGCGCTCCGGTCGGATCACCGGCAACGGCAGGAAATTTCTGCCGTCTAGGGCGAGTTGGGGCAAAAGCCCGGCGCGCAGGAACGAGGATTTTCCCGCCCCCGAGGCGCCCAGGATCACCAAGAGCCGGGTCGCGGCGGTCGCGCTCAAGGCGCGCAACCGCTCCACCGCTTCGACGATGGAAGCATCGCGCCCGAAGAAAATCGCGGCGTCGAGGCCTTCCAGCGGCTTCAATCCGCGATAAGGCGCGCGCTCGCGATCGTTCTCCGGCGGCCAAGGAATAAACGACGACTGGCCGCGCATCCCGGTGTCGAGGACGGCGGTCGAACCGGTCCCGGGCTCTTCGGCGGCGATGCTGAAGACCTCGATCGGACGCGCGATGTTCTTGACGCTTCGCTCCCCGCGACTCTCCAATCTGATTGGCAGCTTGTCGCGCACCTCATCGGCTGCGCCGCGCGCGATAAAGATTCCCCCAGGGTCCGCGAGAGCCTCGATTCGCGCCGCGATGTTGACGCCGTCGCCATAAATATCGTCGCCGTCGACGATGACGTCGCCGACATTGATGCCCATTCGGAGCAGGATTTTCCTGTCATCCCCGCCGTCGCCGTTGTGCGCGCGGATCAATTTCTGGATTTCGACGGCGCAGGCGACGGCGTCGATGACGCTGGCGAACTCCACCAGGGAACCATCTCCCATGAGCTTGATCGTCCGGCCCGAATGGACTGCGATTGAAGGATCGATGAGGTCGCGCCGGATCGCCTTCAGCCGCGCCAGGGTCCCGACTTCGTCGATCCCCATGAGGCGCGAGTAGCCGACGACATCCGTCGCGAGAATTGCTGCGAGCCTTCTTTGAAGGCGCTCCTCGGCCACGCTCCGCGCCTCCCGGCAAGGTTTCAGCGAGGGAAAATTCTACCATCGCGCGTATGTTGACAGATGCAGAAGGGCATTTGCAACAGGATTTCCTGTCATTCTCCTCGATCGACATAGCGCATTCCAGGAGGACAACGGCGAATTCCGGCGGCCGTCATTTGGCGCTTTGCAACCCCTTAGCGGCGACTTGCGAACGGCCGCAATGGGTCGGTAGGCGCCGTTCGCCGATCACCGATCGGTAGTTGTCCCGATCGCCTCATCTGGGGGGATAATGGCTGTCGGTGGTTGTGGAAATACGGAGATGCGTGAGGCACGTAATAGAAGGGCTCGCGCAGCGTGAACAGCCGATCGCCTCGAGTGGACGCGCCCCTGAGAATGCCCGCCCCGCACTTGCGCGCCTTTCTTGATTGCGTTCGATCCTGCCCGTAACGTGCCATCGTGACACTGGCAGTACGCGAACCAAAACCCTTCTGTTACGCGGTCGCCCGCGACCGCCTGAGGAGACAGACGATGAACCCCGTGCAGCGGCAAAGCAATCGTCTCCGTCGATGCCCGCGCCCCCTGATCCCTGCGCGGGCCCGAGTGAGTTGAAAGACCGCGCCGTGCCGCTCAGCGAAGGCGACGTCAACATCTCGCCATCGCGCGCCGCTTGGCGGGAATCCTCGAGCGAGCGGACGCGCGGCGCTCTCGATGAGGATGAGCGCTATTTCCTGCGCCAGTCGCTGTCGACGCCGTGCCTGACGCAGATCGTGCGGGCCGAGGGCGCAGCTCTGATCGACATCGACGGGCGGCGCATCTTCGATTTCCATGGCAACAGCGTGCATCAGCTCGGCCACGGCCATCCGAAAGTCGTCGCCGCGATCCGGCGCGAAATGGAGACCCTGCCGTTCTGCCCGCGCCGCTACGCCAACGCGACCGCGACCGCACTGGCGCGCCGTCTCGTCGAAACCGCGCCCGCTGGGCTGGACAAGGTTCTGTTCGCGCCGAGCGGCGCCGCGGCGATCGGCATGGCGCTCAAACTGGCGCGCTACGCGACTGGGCGCCATAAGACGCTGTCGCTGTGGGACTCGTTCCACGGCGCCAACCTGGACACGATCGGCGTCGGCGGCGAGGCTCTGTTCCGGCGCGGGCTCGGCCCGATGGCGCCGGGCGCTGAACACCTGCCACCGCTGGATCTCGCACGCCGCTTTTTCGGCGACGACCGCCCGTTCGAACGCTTCGCCGACTACATCGACTATGTGCTCGGTGTGCAGGGCGACGTCGGCGCGTTGATCGCCGAACCGATGCGTTGGACCACGGTCGAAGCGCCGCCGCCCGACTTCTGGCCGCAGGTGCGGGCCTCTTGCTCCCGCCATGGGGCGCTGCTGATTTTCGACGAAATACCGAGTTGCCTCGGCCGCACCGGCACGCTCTACGCCTGCGAGCAACTGGGCGCCACGCCTGATATTCTGGTGATCGGCAAGGGCCTCGGCGGCGGGATTATGCCGCTCGCCGCGATCCTCGCCGCGCGAAGGCTCGACTGCGCGCCGGAAGCCGCGCTCGGCCATTATACGCACGAAAAGAGCCCCGTGGCCTGCGCCGCCGCGCTGGCGACGCTCGACGTCATCGAGGAGCAGGAACTCATCGCCCGTGCGCGGGAGCTGGGAGCGCGCGGCCTCGAACGGTTGTGCAAAATCAAGTCGGGCCATCCCGTCATTCACGATGTGCGAGGCCTCGGATGCTATTTCGGCGTCGAGATCGGCGGCCACGATCCGGCCGGCTTCGCCGACCGCCTGCTCTATCGCTGCCTCGCCAAGGGCCTCAGCTTCAAGCTCGGCAGCGGAAGGGTCGTCACGCTCTGTCCGCCGCTGACGATCCCGCTCGACGAATTCGACGCGGCGCTGACGATCCTCGACGAGGCGCTGGGCGAACTCGGCGGCTGAGGCGGTTGCGCCTCAGTCATAGGCCCTTCACAGTGCCGGTCCTGGCCGACCGAGTATGCGGCTCAAGGAGCTGCGACGGGAGCGGACGGCGCCTTGCCCAATCGGCGGGCGGACGGCAGCGGAACCATGGATCGCTTCGCTTCTCTAAAAGGAGACAAACGGGTTAGTCGCTGATTTCAATGTGGGGGGATCGAGAACACGCATGACGCTCGCGGCCGCAGGCATTCTCTGCGCGCAGTCCGGCTCGCGCCTTGCCGTGGGCGACGACGCGCCATAAGACGCCGAATTCGCTCAGAGCCGCCTCATGCCTCTCGTCGTCACGCCCGATAATCCCGTTCCGCCCGGCGCGATCGTCGAATCGCTCCGCGCGGTCGACGGTTTGCGACTGCGCGCTGCGCGCTGGACGCCGTCGCGGCGAGTGCGAGGCACGGTCGCGCTGTTCCTGGGCCGCGCCGAATTCATTGAGAAGTATTTCGAAACGATCGGACAATTGCTCGATCGCGGCTTCTCGGTCGCGGCGCTCGATTGGCGCGGCCAGGGCGGTTCGGCGCGGCAGCTGAAGAACCCGCGCAAGGGTCATATCGACGATTTTTCGCTCTATGAGCGCGACCTCAACGCCTTCGTCGGCGACGTGCTGGGGCCGTCCTGCCCGCCGCCCTGGTTCGGGCTCTGTCATTCCATGGGCGCGGCGATCATGCTCGGCGTCGCCCACGCCGGGCGATGCCCGTTCGAGCGTCTGGTGCTGACCTCGCCGATGATCCAAATCGCCGGTCTGAGGCGGCCTCGGCTCGCGCAAGGGCTTGCGGAGGCGCTCGACTCGCTGGGGTTGGGCGGCGCCTTCGCCCCCGGCGGCCGCTCGGCCCCGGTCGACGGAGGACCCTTCGAGGGCAATCCGCTCACTTCCGACCCAGTGCGATATGCGCGAATGGCGAACGTCCTGGCGGCGGATCCATCGATCGGTCTGGGATGGCCGACGGTCGGCTGGATTCATGCGGCGTTTCGCCACATGCGTCGATTCGAGGACCCGGATTTCCCCCGCGCCACCACCGTGCCCGCCCTCGTCATCGCCGCCGGTCTCGATCGCGTCACCGACACCCGGGCCGCCGAGCGCTTCTCCGAGCGGCTACGCGCCGGCCGTCTGATCGTCATCGACGGCGCCGCGCATGAAATCATGATGGAGCGCGACCTGTTTCGCAATCAGTTCTGGGCGGCGTTCGACGCGTTCATTCCCGGCATCGAAAACGATAGGACGCCGACATGACGCCGTCGCGACCGCGCGTGGCTTGACGCGCGCCTTTGCCGTGGCCTATCCGCACGCGGGGGCTTCGCGCCGGCGCGCGTCAGCCGTAACGACGGGCGGGAAATGAATTCCGACGCGAGGGGAATCCGCGCCAATACCCTCTCCGTGATCGTGCCGACCTATCGCGAAGCGGCGAACGTGCGCGTGTTGTTCGAGCGTTTGACGGCGGCGCTCGAAGGCCTGCCGTGGGAAATGATCGTCGTCGACGACGATTCGCCCGACGGCACCGCGGACGTCGCCTACGCCATCGCCGCCAGCGACCCGCGCCTGCGCTGTCTCAGGCGCGTCAATCGCGTCGGTTTGGCAGGCGCCGTCATCGAGGGGTTGCTCGCCTCCAGCGCCGATCTCGTCGCGGTCATCGACGGCGATCTCCAGCACGACGAAACGATCCTGCCGAAAATGTACGCGGCCCTCTTCTCCAGCGACGTCGATCTGGCGATCGGCACGCGCGTCGCCGACGAGACCGTCCCCGGCGGTCTCTCCCCCGCGCGTCAGAGGCTCAGCGATCTCGGCGCCTGGTTCTTCCGCCGCATCGCGGGGACCGCGATTTCCGACCCGATGAGCGGCTTCTTCATGACGCGCCGCGAGATCGTCGCCGGCCTTGCCCCGCGCCTCTCGCCCGATGGCTTCAAGATTCTCGTCGATCTCGTGCTTTCCTCCGATCGGCCGCTGAAGATCGTCGAGACGCCCTATGTCTTCCGCAAGCGGGTGGCGGGCGAATCAAAGCTTTCGCCGCTGGTCGGCCTCGACTTTCTCGGCCTGGTCGTGCATCACGCGACCGGCGGCGTGCTGCCGATCCGCTTCGTGCTGTTCGCCACGATCGGCGGCGTCGGCCTCCTCGTTCATCTGGCGGTCCTGTTGGGCCTGATCACGGCGCTCGGCGCCGTGGATTTCGCCTACAGCCAGATCGCCGCGACGATCGCGGCGATGGCGAGCAATTTCGCGCTCAACAACGAGATCACCTACCGCTCCTATCGCTATCGCGGCCTCGGGTTGATCGGGGGCTTTCTGCTGTTCGCGCTGCTGTGCAGCGTCGGCGCCGTCACGAACGTCAACATTGCGTCCTGGCTGTTTCATTCGAACAACCGCTGGTGGGTCGCCGGGCTCGCGGGGGGCCTAGTCGGCGTCGTCTGGAACTATGCGGCGAGCACGACCTTCGTGTGGCGCCGGCGGCGCAAGAGCTAGCGGCCGATGCTCCAGGACGCGATCGACTCCTTCGGCGACATTTTCTCGCCGCCGTTCCGTCGCGTCATGGTGAAATCGCTGGCGCTGACCATCGGAGTGCTGCTCCTCGCGGGGTTCGGCCTCGATCGGCTCGCCTTGTCGTTCGTGCAGGCGCCGCCGGGGTGGTTGGCCACGGCGATTTCGGTGCTGTTGGGCCTCGGCCTCGTCGCTGGTCTCGTCCTGCTCGCCACGCCGACGACTTCGTTGGTCGCGGGATTCTTCCTGGATGAAATCGCGGGCATCGTCGAGCGCGAGGTCGATCCCTCGGGCGTACCCGGCCAGCCGGCTCCCGCGATCGATTCCGCAGCGTACACACTGCGTTTCGCCGCGCTTTCCCTGGTGGTGACGCTGGCCGCGCTGGTGCTGCTGTTCGTGCCCGGCTTTGGGCTCCTCGCCTGGATCGGCGCGAACGCCTATCTGCTCGGGCGGGAATATTTCGAGCTGGCGGCGATGCGCTTCCGCCCCGTGGCGGAGGCGCGCGCGATGCGCCGGCATTTCGCTCTTCCCATTTATCTCGCGGGGCTGTTGATCGCGGGCTTTGTCGCGATCCCGCTGCTCAATCTGTTCACGCCGCTGTTCGCGACGGCGCTGATGGCGAGGCTTCACAAGAGGCTGGCGCGGGGCGGTTAGGGAGGCCGCGCTACATGCCCGGCTGGCCGAGTTCCCGTTGGAGACCGGCGCGGCGGGAGGATCGGATGTGGTGGAATAATGGCGGGCCTCCTAGTATTTTTCCAAGCTTTTCCAAATCCAGGCTGTTTTGCTCCAAGCTTTTCCAAACAAATCTTTGGCCGTTTTGTGAGATTTCAAGGGGTTGCAAGCCTCAAAAACCTAATTGATGTCGCTCCAAATTTTTTTGTGGCTCCCGCCTCCCTTCAGCCGTATTTCCGACGCCACCGCGCCGCATTCCGCCGCCTCGCGCCGAAGCCGGACGGCCGTTCGCGGGCCGTTCGTGTTGTAGCGTGGTAGCGGACCGGTTCATGGCGGCGTGGTAATCCGAATTGAGTGAAGTTTTGACTTAGCACGAGTTCAGTTTATTAGAAAGGAAAATGTCCGTCATCGCCCGGCGCGATAGGATCGGCTTTGCCAGCGGCGATTCACTGGGTCGATCGCTTGCCGTACAGAAGAATTTTCAGCGGCAGGAATTGAGTTACGTTCGCAACAACGGTCGGGAAAAGTCGCGCCAAAGGAACACAGCGCTTCATCTCGAGGACGCGCCGTCTTCGCGACACTTGACGCGAGGCGCGCTCCAAGGTGGCGCTCCTCGGGGTGAGATCTTCATTTGCGACACCCCTGCGAGGTTTCGCCGCAAAGCCGATGGACTAATCAACGACCATCGACGCGAGGCGCTTCCTGATCACCGCTTCGGCCCCGTTTATCATCTCATCGATGATGCTGGCGGCGCTCATCAATCGGTTGGTCTGACCGACCGATTCGCCAGCCAGCAGGCTCATTTCTTCGAGGTCCCCCGTGAACTCTGGAGTTGGCGGGAATCCGCAAAACCGCTTTATTGGAAATTCCTGGCCATAAAGACGGGCCTGACCAATCACCGGCAGCTCCGAATCCGGAACGACCTTATAGGGCGCCGGATGGTCACGCCCTTCCCATTCCTGCACGATGCGGTTGCGCAACCCGCGAGTCGAAGCATCGGGGAATTCTGGACCGAAGATCAGATGCCGAGCCGTATCCCCGACGCCGGCGGCGACGACCCGGTCCTTGTACTCAGGATGGGCGTAGGCCTCGAAGCTCGCGAGGAGGCGAGTCCCCACCCAGACCGCGTCGGCGCCGAGCGCCAGCGCAGCCGCAACGGTCCGGCCATCGGCAATGCCCCCGGCGGCGGCGACGGGCACGGAAGGGACTGCATCGATGACTGCCGGGAGCAACGAGAATGTCGCCGCGGCGGCGCGGTTGTGGCCGCCAGCCTCGCTGCCTTGCACGATAAGCCCGTCGGCCCCGCGTTGGAGAGCGGCTTTCGCTTCGTCCACGCTGCCGACTTGAAACCAGATGTCACTGCCGGCCGCTCGCAGGCGCGATAGCCACTCGTCCGGCGGATCATCCCAGAAGAACACGACAACCGGCGCCTTTTCCATGACGCACACTTCGATGTGCTCGATGGCGCTGAACCGTGCAATGAAATTGACCCCGAAGCATCCGGGGTCTGCTGCTTTGATCTCGCGAAGCGCCGCTTGCAGCACGTCGGGGGGCATTGCCGCAGCGCCCAGCATTCCCATCCCGCCCGCCTTGCACACCGCCCGCACCAGGGGCGCGGTAGCAATGAACGCCATGCCGGCGTTGATGAACGGAACTTTCAGTCCGTATTGCTCTGTGATGCGTGTCTTCAACATGGAATTCCTCCGCGTCGAGTTGACTATCGAGTCTCCAGGCCGATGCGCCTGATGAATATCGCCTTGTGGCCTTCCGTGGGAAGCATCCCACCGCAACCTTCGCCTACCATTTGCCGACGTGCATGCCGCCGTCCACGCGCAGCACCTCCCCGGTTATGTGGCGAGCTTCCGTCAGATAAATCACGGCATCGGCGATATCCTTCGCTTCGGAGATCGCGCCCATCGGCGAAAGGGTCCTCAGGAAGTCTTTTGGGAGAGCTTTTACAATTGGGGTGTCGACAGCCCCCGGCGCGACTGCGTTGAAGCGGATGTTGTTCTTCGCATACTCGTTCGCAAGGCTCACAGTAATCGCATTCAGCCCGCCTTTAGTGAGCATCGAAATCGAAGCCGGAAGACCAGCGATGGGGTTCTGGGCCAGTGCGGCCGTGAGGCTTGTCACACTACCGCCTGTGCCCTGTGACAGCATCTGCGTAACGGCAAGTTGGGTGATAAAGAAGAAGCCTTCCAGGTTGGTAGAGACCAGACTGCGAAAATCCTCGGCTGTGTAGTCCGTGAAGGGCTTGACCAAGAAGGCGCCTGCATTGTTGACGAGACTGTCGATTGAACCGAACTTGCTGATCGCGGTCTGTGCGATGTTCGAAGCGGTCGCGGCTTGACCGATGTCTCCATCGACGAGGGCGAGGTTCGGCGAGGGGGCAAAGCCTGCCTTGGAAACGCTGCGCGAAGTTGCGACCACGTTATAGCCGCGACCGAGAAAGGCCTGGACCACAGCTGCTCCGATGCCTTGGGAGGCGCCAGTTACGATGACTGTCTTGTTGCTTGCCATACCTTGCACTCCGGCGTTTCGGACAAGGCCATCAATGGCTCCAGCCCGGGGTCAGTTTGCCAACCGCGCCCGCGCCCGCGTCTCTTGTCGCTTTGAGGTGAGAGTTCGGCATGACGCGACCTCAATTGGCCGAGGTTGCACAGCAGCGCGGCAAAGTGTGGGCGGAGGTATCGCGCGGGATCGGCGAATCGCAGGCGGACGGTGTCCGATATCTCGGCGTGGCGCATGCAATAGCGGTTCCTTCACCCCAATAGCCCTTAGCCGGTCGGCCTTGGCGCCAGCTCGGGTCCGATCAGCGGCTGCGATCCTCGATCGCAACTCAACCCACACGGGACCCCCATCGCACCGTTACGGGAAGTCGGGCGGGATGACTTCGAGCGGGTTCGACCAGTTCTCGCGTACAGCGCTTTCACGTCGCGGACGTTTCGCGACAGAACCGTAAACCCGTTCACCGACGCCGTCGCTGCGATGATCGCATCCTCGGCGCTCGGAGCCATTCCCGCCGCGACAGCGCGGTACAGGAGTTCGCCCGCCCGATGTGCGATCTCGATCGTGACGGGAAGAATATGGCCGCGATGGACGGTTTCGGCGGCGGCCAGCCAGAGCCGAAGCCGCGCCGCCTTCTTTGTCGCGCCTTTGGCCAAGGACTTCTCGATGCCGAAGCGCACTTCCATGATCGTCGCGACGCTGAAATAGAGCGCATGTTCATTTCGTCGGACCCAACGACGCCAAGCCTCGGCCTCGGGCGCGACGAGCCCCGACGTCGGACTCGTCAGCGAAAATACATCGGTATCGAGAACATACATTCACCCCCGCGCCTTGCCGATTGTCCGCGCGGGGCGGCGCTCCGGTAGATCTTCGGGCTCTAGCGGCGAGTTCAGCACGAAGTCAGCAAAACTCTCGAATTCAGCGACGAGCCGCCTCCAATCGGATTCCGCAATCATTACGACAGGCTCGCTGTCACGCCGTTCGATCCTCTGCGGGCCCGAAGCGAGCGCGGCATCGAACACCCCCGAAATGTTCGCACGCGCTTCCGTGATCGACCACGACTTCATCGCGACTTCTCCCGAGGTATATGTACATTATGTACGTAGCCGGCGCAAGCTCGAACGCCACGGCTCAATCTACTCGGTCCCGTGAGCTGTCGCTGGATGGCTTTGTCGCTCTGCTCCTCGCAATGGCGGTGGTCCCTCTTACGGAAGCCAGCTCTTTCCGTGCGCGCCCGCCGGCAGGCCCAGCCTATGCGCGACCGTCTCAGCGATATCCGCCAGGCTCGCTCGGGCGCCGATCGGGCCGGGCGCCGCGCCGCCGCCGAAGGCGAGGATCGGAACGTGCTCGCGGGTATGGTCGTAGCCACGCCAGGTCGGATCGTTGCCATGATCGGCGGTCAGCACGCAAAAATCGTCGGCGCGCAGCGCGGAGGCGATCTCGGGCAGGCGCGCGTCGAACGCCTCGAGGCACGCCGCATAGCCGGCGACGTCGCGGCGATGGCCGAATTCGGTGTCGAAATCGACGAGATTGGCGAACAGCAGCCCGCCGTCCGCCGTCTCGCGCAAGGCTTGCAGCGTCAGGTCGACGTGGTCCGAATTGCTCTTGCCCTTCAGTTCGCGTCCGGTGTCGCAGTGCGCGAAGATGTCGCCGATCTTGCCGATCGTGACGACCTCGCGGCCCGCTCCCGAGGCGCGTGCGAAGAGGTTGCCGGGCAGCGGCGGCATCGAGAAATCCTTCCGGTTCGACGTGCGTATGAAATCGGCCGGCGTCTTGCCGACGAAGGGCCGGGCGATCACGCGGCCAATGTTCAAGGGATCGCAGAGCCGGCGCGCGATCCGGCAGACTTCATAGAGCCGCTCCAGGCCGAAGGCCTCTTCGTGCGCGGCGATCTGCAGCACGGAATCGGCGGAAGTGTAGCAGATCGGCTTCAGCGTGCGCAGATGCTCCTCGCCGCATTCGACGATGATCGTCGTGCCCGAGGCGCGGCAATCGGCGAGAATGCCCGGCAGCCGCCCTTCCTTGATCAGCGCGCGAGTCAGAAATTCGGGAAAGGCCGGCGTCGTCGCTGGAAAGTAACCCCACGCGAAATCCACCGGGGTGCCCGCGATCTCCCAATGGCCGGAGGGCGTGTCCTTGCCGCGTGAGGTCTCGACGCCATAGCCCCACTGGCCTCGGGGGCTGGCGCTGGCGAAGCCGGGCGGGCGACGGCCCGTGGAGGCTTGCATCGCGAGGCCGAGGCCGAGCGCGTCGAGGTTCGGCAACTTCAGCGGCCCTGTGCGGCCCGCTCGGTCCTCGCCTTGCGCGCAGCGCTCCGCGATGTGGCCCAGCGTGTCCGCGCCTTCGTCGCCATAGTCCGCAGCGTCCGAGGCGCCCCCGCATCCGACCGAATCCAAGACGATGATCAGCGCGCGGCCCATCGATTCTTTTCCTATTTTGCCGGCGGCGCCGGCCCCCTATTGGCTGACCGCCCCCGATTCATCGGCGTCGATCGCAAACGCCGCAGCGAACAGCGCTTTGGTATAGTCCTCGCGCGGCGCGTCGAACACTTCGCGCGCGACGCCGCTCTCCACGACCTTGCCGCGGCGCATGACGATGATATCGCTCGCGAGCGCCCGCACGACCTTCAGATCGTGCGAAATAAAGAGAAAGGCGAGGGAGCGCCGCTGCTGCAATGCGCGCAGGAGATCGACGATCTGCGCCTGCACCGACATGTCGAGCGCCGAGGTCGGCTCGTCCAGCACGACGAATTTGGGATCGAGCGCCATCGCGCGCGCGATCGCGATGCGCTGGCGCTGGCCGCCGGAGAATTCGTGGGGATAGCGATCCATCGTATCGGGATCGAGCCCGGTGTCGGTGAGCGCCCGCGCCACCGCCTCGCGGCGCTGCCCCGGATTCAGCGCGATCTTCTGCGCGAGCAGGCCTTCCTCGACGATCTGGGCGACCGAAAGGCGGGGGGAGAGCGAACCGAACGGGTCCTGGAAGACGATCTGCATCTCGCGGCGCAGCGGGCGCATCTGGCTGGCGGAAAGAGCATCGATCGCGCGCCCGCAATAGAGGATCGGCCCTCGGCTTCGGATCAGCCGCAGGATCGCGAGGCCCAGCGTCGTCTTGCCCGACCCGGATTCCCCGACGACGCCGACCGTCTGCCCCTCGCGCACCGTCACGGATACCCCGTCGACCGCCTTGACGTGAGCGACGGTTCGGCGCAGCAGCCCTTTGCGGATGGGGAACCAGACGCGCACGTCATCGGCCGAGACGATCGTCCGAGCGGTTTCGTCGGCCAGCGGCGCCTCGCCCTTGGGCTCGGCCGCGAGTAGTGCGCGGGTATATTCGTGTTGCGGTCGCGCGAACACCTCCGCCGTCCTTCCCGCCTCGACGATGCGGCCGCGCTGCATCACCGCGACGTCGCCGGCGATCTTGCGGACGATGCCGAGGTCATGCGTGATGAACAGCATCGCCATGCCGAGCTTGCCTTGCAGATCCTTCAGCAATTTCAGGATCTGCGCCTGCACGGTGACGTCGAGCGCGGTGGTCGGCTCGTCCGCGATGAAGAGGTCTGGGCGATTGGCGAGCGCCATCGCGATCATCACGCGCTGGCGCTGCCCGCCCGAAAGTTGGTGCGGAAAGGCGCCCAGCCGCGAGGCGGGATCGGCGAGGCCCACCTCGGTCAGGAGTTCGATCACGCGAGCGCGGGTCGAGGCCGCGCGGCCCTCGTGCAATTCAATGATCTCGCCGATCTGCCGCTGGATATCGTGCAGCGGGTTGAGCGAGGTCATCGGCTCCTGAAACACCATCGTGATCTTCGAGCCGCGGATCCCGAGAAGCTCGGAATTGGGCATTTTCAGGACGTCGCGGCCGCCGAAGAAAATCTCCCCGCTGGGATGGCTCGCCGACGGGTACGGCAAGAGACGCACGATCGACTGCGCGGTGACCGACTTGCCCGAACCGGATTCGCCCACCAGCGCCAGCGTCTGCCCGCGCTTCAACGCGAATGAGACGCGATCGACGACGGTGTTCCTCTTCGCGCCTCGGCCGAAGGCGACGGAGAGATCGCGCACGTCGAGCAGCGGCCCGTCGGCGCTCACGAGAACGTCTTTCGGGGATCGAAGGCGTCGCGCACCGCCTCGCCGATGAAGATCAGGAGCGACAGCATCAAGGCGACGGTCGCGAAGGCGGACAGCCCGAGCCACGGCGCGGAAATATTCGACTTTCCCTCCAGCAGCAATTCGCCGAGCGAGGGCGAGCCGGGAGGCATGCCCAACCCCAGGAAATCGAGCGAGGTCAGCGTGCCGATGGAGGAGTTGACGATGAAGGGCAGGAACGTCAGCGTCGCCACCATCGCGTTAGGCAGCACGTGTTTGACGATGATCTTGGAATTGGAGAGGCCGAGCGCGCGCGCGGCGTTGACATATTCAAAGTTGCGCGCGCGCAGGAACTCTGCGCGCACCAGATGCACCAGACTGACCCAACTAAACAGCAGCAGGATCGACAACAGGACAAAGAAACCCGGCGTGAGGATCGCGGAAAGGATGATCAGGATATAGAGATGCGGCAGCGACGACCAGATCTCGATGACGCGTTGCATCACAAGGTCCAGCCAGCCGCCGAAATAACCTTGCACCGCGCCGGCGAAAACTCCGATCACCGAGGAGATGCCGGAAAGTATCAATCCGAACAGGATCGAGATGCGAAAGCCGTAGAGCAGGCGCGCGACCACGTCGTGGCCATTCGAATCGGTGCCGAGCCACTCGGGTTCGAGATCGCGACACGAGCCGCCGTCCGGCGGCGGCTCAATGTGACGTTGCGCCGCTCGAGCAGCGAGCGCCGCCTTGCACTGATTCTCGGTCAGCCACCAGGTCGGCGGCGAGGGAAACGGCGTCGGCGGATCGAGCTTGGTCGTGTTGTTAGCGAAATGGATCGGCGGCCAGATCATCCAGCCGTGCGCATCGATCTCGTCGGCGATCGTGGGATCGCGATAATCCGTCGTCGCCTCGAAGCCGCCGAACTTTTCCTCAGGGTAATCGACGAAGACGGGAAACAGAATCTCGCCCTTGTAGGAGGCGATCAAGGGCCGATCGTTGGCGAGGAACTCCGATCCCATCGAGGCGACGAACAGGAC
>JBAQGU010000827.1:0-1885 GCA_049287975.1 Roseiarcus sp. | reverse complement strand
GCACTAGGTCTAACCAGGGCTAAACCAAAAACGCCCCGTACATCCGGGCGGGGCGTCTCTTGGGGCTTCCGGCGGGGGCAGCCTTCGGCCTGATAACCATTGCGGCGCTTGGCCTCGCGACTCAATAGCGGCGCTCCGCAACGTCACGGGAGCGCTCCCAGGGATTTGAACCCACGGCTTCACAAATGAACCGGCCGCCGAGTCGCCCTTCGGTTGCGTCAGCGCGTCAGCGATTAATCCTTGATAAATCATTTGGGCGATAGGTTTGGGTCGCGACGAAACCGGCGCTGGCATAGGGGGGTTGGGTTGGCCCCTCCCGATGCGGCGAAACGCGTTCGGATCCCAGTTCTGTCGCCCCGGCCGCTCTATTCAAAATGAAGAAGGATGGCCCAGGCTCTCCACGCCGCCGCGGCCCCGCGCCAGATCGCGGGGACAGTCTGGGCCTCCGGGCGGCCCGTGACCGGTGATGTTGGTTCATTGCGGCCTTCGAGGATGGTAAGGCGACGCCGGACTTTCTCGCCGGCTATGAAGTCGTTTGAGCGCCGCCCTCGAATCGGCCGGCATGCGGCTGCGGAAGGCTAGATAGTGACCGATATTCGGTGGCCCGCTTGCGCGGCGATGGTAGTGGCTGCGACGCTTTCAACCTCGGCAATAGCCGAGAAAATCTCGGCTTCGGAAGCTATAGAAAAAATAGAATCTCGCGACGAGGCGACTATATCGTTTGTCTTCGGCGTCTACACGGGGATATATCGGGCAAACGAAAGTTTGACGTCAAGCCACAAGCCATCGCTTTACTGTCCACCTACGACTTTTGTTGCAGACGGACCCAATGTAATCGACATTCTGGAGAGTTTCGTAAATCGGTTCCCTGCGTTCAAACAGCAACCGATCGGCGTAGTGATGCTAGACGCGCTGGTCAGTGTCTTTCCCTGCCCCGGCTAAATTGGATTCTCACGAGCCGCGCGTCGATTGGTCAGCCGGCCTTCCGGCGCGGCGCCTTCGCAGGCTTCGCTTCGGCCTCGGTTTTCCCGCCCGCGATAGGCAGGAGCATTTCCCGTTGGCCCTCGACCTTAGGCTTCGGACTTTTCGTCCTCGCCGCCTTGGCGGGCTTGCCGTCATCGTTCGCTGTTTCGGCCTCCACGGCCGCCAGGCTCTTGCGGAACGCTTCCATCAAGTCGGGTACGGCGCGAGGCGGCGGGAACGTCTTCACCGTCGCCGGCAGTCCGGCCTGCTTCTGCTGCAGCATCTCCACGACGGCTTGCTCGTACCGATCCACGAACCTTGTCGGGTCGAATTTCGCTTCCTTTCGTTTTCAGAATGTGCTGGGCGAGCGCGAGCAGCTCCGGTTCGACCTTGACATCCGGAATGTCGTAAAAATAATCCTTCGCCTCGCGCAGCTCGTAGGGATACCGCAGCGTGATGCCAAGCAGCCCGCTATCCCAGGGCTGCAACATCATCACGCGCTCGCACTTCGACGGCACGACGCGACCCAGCGCGACCATGTCCTTGCTGCGCATCGCCTCCCGGATGACCGCGAAGGCCTCCTGGCCGACGGGTTCGTTCGGCGCAATGTAGTAGGGGCTATCGAGAAAACGTTCGTCGATCTCGGCGCGCGGCACGAACGTGTCGATTTCGATCGTACGATGGCTCTCGATCTCGATCGCGTCGAGTTCGTGATCCTCGATCATGAGGTACGAGCCCTTCGCGTATTCGTAGCCCCGGCCCTTGTCCGCCGCCTCGACGGGCTCGCGCGTTTCGTCGTCGACCAGTTGCTGGCGGAGACGATTGCCGGTTTTCTTGTTGATCTGGCGAAACGCCACACGCTCGCCCGACGACGATGCCGTCCAGAGCCCGATCGGGCAGGAAACCAGGGCTAGCTTGATGT
>JBAQGU010000826.1:0-6765 GCA_049287975.1 Roseiarcus sp. | reverse complement strand
CGGGCAGCGTCACTCACGGCGACAGCCTCGGCAATCGCGGCGTGCTCGGCCCCGGCAGCGTGCAATGGATGACCGCCGGGCGCGGCATTCTCCACCAGGAAATGCCAGAGGGCGACGCCTTCGGCCGGATGCATGGCTTCCAGATCTGGGCAAACCTGCCTTCGAGCCTCAAGATGACCAAACCGCGCTATCAGGACATCGAGGGGCGCGACATTCCTGAAGTGGTCGACGACGACGGCGTCAAGGTGAAGATCATCTGCGGCGATTTCTGGGGAAAAAAGGGCCCGGTCGAGGGCGTCGCGGCCGACCCGAAATATCTCGATGTCTTCGTCCCCGCCGGCAAGCGCAAGACCTTGAAGGTCGAGACCTGGCGGCAGGCCTTCGCCTATATCTTCGAGGGCTCGGGCTCGTTTTCGGGCGCCTCGGAGCCGTTCGGGGTGCTGCGCGAGGAATTGGTCGACGGCGAGGAAATCCATTTGCGCGACGAAGTCGGCAACCGCTCGCTCGTCGTGTTCGACACAGGCGACGAGGTCACCGTGCAGGCGGGCGATCACGGCCTCCGCTTCCTGCTCGTCTCAGGGAAACCGATTCGCGAGCCGGTGGCTTGGCATGGGCCGATCGTAATGAACACGCAGGCCGAAATCCGCCAGGCGATGAGCGAGCTGCGCAGCGGCGAGTTCATCAAATAGCCGCATTGCGGAAGTGGGCGCGTCGCGCCTCGCCGTGATAGTTTGCGCGGAAGGGTCGATTCGCGAAAGCGCGGTCGCCGAAAACAGGAGGCGGCCGTGGTGAAACGTGCGAGCAAATCGAAACCCGGCGCGCCAAAGCCCAAGGCGGGCATCGAGATGCCGGAATTGCCCAGGGAACTCGTCGAGCAGCTGGTGGAATCGCTCAGCAAGGGCGGTTCGATGCCGTGGGGGCAGGTTTCCGCCGTCGACGAGCTCGAATCCGCGTTCCAGGACTTTCTCGGCCTCGACGACCCGGAGGAAAGGGACGAATCCGGCGACGAAGTACTTTCTCGTCTGTCGGACCGCCTGGATCAGGTTCGGGTCGATGCGAACGGCGGGGACCCACGGTCGCGCGAGGCCCTGAAGGCGCTTCGCGCGCGGCTCGACCGGGCCATCGCGGACGAGGAAATACATCCCGCCAACCTGATCATGCTGGGCAAGGTCTTTTGGCTCGCGCAACTGCCCGTCGGCGACAATCTACGTGAGGTCGTCGGCGAAGCGATGGGCGGCGATGCGGCATTGGGGCCTGAAAATGCGGCGAATATCGCGAAGCTGGCTCTGCGCGCGGTCGAAAGCATCGAAGACCCATTCGAATTCTACGACGCCGTGGCTTCGAACATGGCGGCCTTTCCGACGAAGTTCCAGATCGCGCTGGCGACGTCGGTTGTGGCGGCCCGCAAGGGCGCCGCCCGGATGGCCGCGGTCGGATTCGTGCTGCACCCCGACGAGGAGCTCGCGCGCGCCGTCATCAAAGCGTTTCCGTTCTCCGCGCCCCCGAGCGTCGCTGAAGACGCAGTCGTCGATCGGCTCGATCGCGCCGCCCTCTGGCTCGAGCCCGGTCGGCGCGAACTGGCGGAGGCGGCCTTCGCCGCGATGCGCTCCCGCCCCCGGGCCACGCCCGCGGTCGCGAAAAAGGACGTCAGGTTTCTCGCTTCCTCGCACGACGGCTCCGGGTCGAACACCGTCATGGCCTGCGTGAAGACCGGAAAGAGCTTCGCAGTCCTCAGCGTGCTGATGAAGGCTCAGGGCGTGTTCGAAGTGCTGGCGTACGCCGACCGCAGCCGCAAGGAGGCGGACAGAATGGTCGGGTTGATGGGAGCTTCGTCTCCGCTCCTGGAGATCAGCGCGGAAGGCGCCGCCGAAGTCCTGGCCTTGGCGCTGGGGCGCAACGTTTCGGAGGGCCCGCCGCCGCCGTTCCGGCTCGTCCGATTTTGCGAAGCGGTCGGTTGGCCGGATCTGCGGCCCGATCTTTCGAGCGCGGCCCAACTGTGCGAGAAGTTGCTGGCGAGGTCGTCTGCCGCGGATCTGGCGGCTCGCGCTCCGGCCGCTATCCTCTCTAGCGATTTCGTCGAGAGCTGGTTCGAGGCTGGCGAGGGCGTCGGCAAACTGCTCCTCGCGACGAAGTCGCGGAAGCTCGCAACAGCCAAGGTGCTGCACGAATATTTGCCTTCGCGCCGCCCGTTCTGGGCAAGGCTTTGCGCGACTTCGGCCCTTGTCTTTCGCCGCCGCGTCGGCGCCCCGGACGAAGCGTGGAAGGGATTCGCGTTGGCGGGGCGCGAGATCGCCTCCGAAACGCCCATCGATCGAATTCCGCTGATGGTCCAGATCGCAAAACGGACGGCGGAAGTCCATTTCGATCGGCCGTAGCATCCAAGAAAACAGCGCGTCGACGCGGTAGCGCGGGCGGAAAAACGCGTTGTGGCGCTGTTGCCGGACGGAGCGATCCATTTCCGTGGCCCCATCGCGATTCCGCGCTTGACGCCGCCCCCCTCCGCCGCCCTAGCATGCCAGCGCTCCGGTCGATTCGTTCAGGTCCCCAATGACTCGCCAGTTTCGCGATCTGCCTCCGCGACAAACGCGGCGGGCCCCTGCCGCGCTCGACATCGGGCGCGCGCGAAAGTCCGTTCCGCCCTCGGGCGGCCGGAGATGACGAACCTCGGGCTGTTGCTCGGAACCGAGGCGGCGCTGTTGGCTTTGGGCTTCGCCTCCATCCCGATCGCGCGCCGCCCTTTTGCGAGCCCATTCGTTTATGGCGGCGCGCTGGCAATATCGCTGGTCGGGCTCGTCGCGGCGCTCGGCTTCTTGCTCTCTGGCGAAGCGCCACAGGCTCTCGTGCTGCCGATCGGTCTGCCCTGGATCGGTGCCCATTTCCGGCTCGACGCGCTGTCTTCGTTCTTCATCGCGGTAGTCGATCTGGGCGCCGCAGCGGCGAGCCTCTTTGCGCTCGGCTACGGGCGCCACGAACACGATCCCGAACGCGTGCTCCCGTTCTATCCCGCGTTTCTCGCGGGTATGGGTCTCGTGCCGCTCGCCGACGACGCGTTCGTGTTTCTCGTGTGCTGGGAATTCATGTCGCTCGCCTCCTGGGCGCTCGTCATGTCGCATCATCGCGAGGCGGAAAACGCCCGCGCCGGCTTCGTCTATATCGTCATGGCGAGCTTCGGCATCTTCGCCCTGCTGTTCGCTCTAGGCCTGCTCGCCGGCGTCAACGGCGGCTACCAGTTTTCCATCATGCGCGCCGCGAGCCCGAGTGCGGCCACGGCCGGCTGGGTCCTGGTTCTCGCGCTGATCGGCGCGGGATCGAAAGCGGGCCTCGTCCCGCTGCACGTCTGGCTGCCGCTCGCGCACCCGGCCGCTCCGAGCCATGTTTCGGCGTTGATGAGCGGCGTGATGACCAAGGTCGCGGTCTACGCCTTCGTCCGGATCGTTTTTGATCTGGCGGGGCCGACATACTGGTGGTGGAGCGTTCCCGTGCTGGTCGCCGGGGCGGGCACGGCGTTGCTCGGCGTTCTCTACGCGCTGATGCAGCACGACCTCAAGCGCCTGCTCGCTTACCACACCGTTGAAAATATCGGGATCATCTTCATCGGTCTCGGGCTCGCGCTCGCCTTCAAGGTCTTCGACATGCCGACGGCCGCTGCGCTGGCGCTCACCGCGGGTCTGCTGCATGTATTCAATCATTCTCTCTTCAAGAGCCTTCTGTTCTTTGGCGCCGGCGCGGTGCTGACGGCGACGGGCGAACGCGACATGGAGCGTCTCGGCGGCCTTATTCACGGGATGCCCAGGACGGCTTTCGCATTTCTGGTCGGTTGCGTCGCCATCTCGGCGCTGCCGCCATTCAACGGCTTCGTCTCAGAATGGTTGACCTTCCAGGCGATTCTATTGGGCGCCCAATTGCCGTCTTGGGGACTGAAATTGTTGGCGCCCGCGGTTGGAGCTCTGCTGGCGCTCTCGGCGGCGCTCGCCGCCGCGTGCTTCGTCAAGACGTTCGGCATAACGTTTCTCGGGCGCCCTCGCACGAGCGCGGCCAAGAGCGCGCGCGAGACCGATCGCTTCTCAGTGACGGCGATGTTGGCGCTCGCGGCGCTCTGCCTCCTCGCCGGCGTCTTGCCCGGTCTGTTCATCGACGTCCTGGCGCCGGTCGTGAAAAATCTCGTCGGCGGCCGCATGCCGCCACAGATGGGAATCCTTTATTTCTCGATCGTACCGATCGCCGAGAGCCGCAGCTCGTATAACGGGTTGTTGGTGTTTCTTTTCATTGCCGCCTCGGCCTCGCTTACCGCCGCGGCGATTCATCGAATTACGTCCGCCGCGCTGCGCCGCGCGCCGGCATGGGATTGCGGCTTTCCCAATTCGGATCCGGCGACCCAGTATACCGCCGAGAGCTTCAGCCAGCCGATCCGCCGAGTGTTCGGCGTCTTCGCCTTCCGCGCTCGGGAGACTGTCGACATGCCGACGCCGGGCGACGCGCGGCGGGCTCACTTCCAGGTCGCGATGCGGGACCCGATATGGGACGTGCTCTACGCTCCTATCGCGCGCGCGGTCGGCGCGCTCGCGACGCGCCTCAACCACTTGCAGTTTCTCACCATCCGGCAATACCTCAGCGTGGTGTTCGGGTCGCTGGTGTTCTTGCTGCTCCTGCTCGCGGGGTGGCCATGATGCCCGGCCTCGCCGTCGACCTCGTCTTTCAGCTGCTGCAGATGACCCTGGTCATTGCGCTCGCGCCGGCGCTGACCGGTCTCGTGCGAAAGGCGAAGGCTCGATTGCAGCGTCGGCGCGGGGCGGCGCTGTGGCAGCCCTATCGCGACCTCCATCGCCTCGCGCGCAAGGAAGCCGTGGTAGCGGAAGCCGCGTCCTGGCTGTTCCGCTTCGTGCCCTACCTCGTGTTTGCCGCCACCTGGGTTGCCGCCGCGCTGGTCCCGACATTCGCGACCGGACTTTTATTCAGTTGGTCGGCGGACCTGATCGCGATCGTCGCGCTGCTGGGAGCCGCGCGTTTTTTCCTCGCGCTGGCGGGCTTGGATGTCGGCACGAGCTTCGGCGGTCTGGGCTCCAGTCGCGAGGCGATGTTCGCCACGCTCGCCGAGCCGGCGATGATCACCATCGTTTTTTCGCTGGCGCTGATCGCCGGTTCGACGCAGCTCTCGACCATCGCCGCCGTCATGACCTCTGGGGTCGGCCTGCGCGTGACGCTCGGCATGGCGCTGATCGCGCTCATCATCGTCGCGCTCGCGGAGAATGGCCGTATCCCGGTCGACAATCCGGCGACCCATCTCGAATTGACGATGGTGCACGAGGCTATGGTGCTCGAGTATTCAGGCCGCCATCTCGCTTTGATCGAACTCGCCGCGATGTTGAAGCTGCTGCTCTACGTCTCGATCATCGCTTGCGTTTTCATGCCCTGGGGCCTTGCGATCGCCAACGCGAGCATCGCCGCGCGTCTGATCGGCGCCGGATGCTACGTCGTCAAGCTCGCCTTCGCCGGCCTCGCGCTCGCGCTGTTCGAGACGAGCATCGCTAAAATGCGGGTGTTCCGTGTGCCCGATTTCGTCGGCGCGGCGCTCATGCTCGGCTTTCTCGGCGCACTGCTGCTGTTTGTTTCGCGGACGCTCAAATGACCGGCCTCTCCTTCGACGTCTCCCATCTGCTCGCCGGGGCGCTCGTGCTCGTCAGCTTCATGTTGCTCTACCAGACGCGGCTATACGCGCTGCTCAACGTGTTCGCGCTTCAAGCGGTCGTGCTGTCGCTCTCGGTCGCCTGGCAGGCGTATGTGCAGAATGCGCCGCATCTCTACATCACCGCCGCCATCGCGTTTCTCTTCAAGGCGTTGATCATCCCGATCGCGATGCACCGGATCATCGCCCGGCTCGGCATCGGGCGCGACGTCGAGAACGTCGTCGGCATCGGCCCGACCATGCTCGCCGGGCTCGCGCTCGTCGCTTTGTCGATCGTCGTGATGCTGCGGATCGCGAGCGAGGCCGACGCTCTGGCGCGCGAGGACCTCGCCTTTGCGCTGTCGGTCATTCTGCTCGGCCTCTTGATGATGGTCGTGCGCCGCAATGCGGTGAGCATGGTCGTCGGCTTCATGTCGCTGGAGAACGGATTGATACTTGCCGCCGCGGGCGCCAAAGGGATGCCGCTGGTCGTGGAGATATCCGTCGCCTTCTCCGTGCTGGTCGCCTTTACCGTGATCGGCGTATTCTTGTTCCGCATCCGCGACCGGTTCGATACGGTCGACGCGCAAGCGCTCGATCGGTTCCAGGGGGACCGCCGTTGACAATGCCCGCTTTTGACGGCGTGACGCCGATCCTCGTGCTGCCGGCCGCGACCGCCGCCTTGCTGTCGCTGATCCCCTCCTATCGGCTCTCGGCGACGATCAACATCGTTTCCTCGCTGGCGACGCTGGTGCTGGCGGTTTCGTTTTTCTGGGTCAAACCCTCGACCGGACCCTATTTCCTCGTCGACGATCTCAACATCGTCTTCATCGTGCTCAACACGTTCGTCGCCTTTACGACCAGCGTCTTTAGCGCGAGCTATATCTCGCATGAGCTCGAGGCCGACCGCCTGACGCCGCTGCATCTGCGTTTCTATCACGCGATGTACCAGATATTGCTGTTCGCGATGAACCTCGCACTGGTCGCCAACAATATCGGCCTGATGTGGGTGGCGATCGATATGGCGACGCTGACGACGGTCGCGATGGTTGGGATCTATCGCACGCAGGAGGCGATCGAGGCGGCCTGGAAATATTTTATCC
>JBAQGU010000825.1:0-2217 GCA_049287975.1 Roseiarcus sp. | reverse complement strand
GCAGGACTACATGCGCGCGACGCTCTCGCGCGACGACGACGGCCGCTGGCTGGCGGCGCCGCTGCCCGACCAGGACTCTTCGCTCGTGAAGACGCTGGCGAGGGCGGAGGCGCTGATCGTGCGGCCGCCCGGGGCGCCGGCGGCGCCGGCCGGCGAGGCTTGCCGGGTGATCAGGTTGGAGCCGACAGGGGCGTAGCGCCACGCCCACTCGTCGCGAGACATGGCCAACAATCAATCCGCCGGCCACCGATTCGCAGGCCACGCTCGCGTTTGCAGTCAGCGCGAGCGAGGGTCCTCACTCGGACAATTGGGCGCTCTACGACAGCCGCGCTCAGCGAGCGCGGCTACAGCCCGCCGGCCCCGACGTCCCGCGCCCTCCAAGCTTTATTGCAAGCTTTTCCAAATCTAGGCTGTTTTGCTCCAAGCTTTTCCAAACATTCCTTTGGTCGTTTTGTGGAATTTCAAGGGGTTACAAGGCTCCCAAACCCAGAGAGTCGGTTTCCAAATTTTTGGGCGCGGCGGACGCTTCCGCCTGGCCGCTGTGGGCGATTCCGGACGCCTCCGCTTGGCCGCGGTGCGCGCCCCAGTCGGCCGGAACCGGTCCCAAGACCCGCTCGGCGGCCTTGTTGACAAACGTCATCAGTCGCTCGTGTGCGCCCTCATGGTCCTTGTTGACGATGTCTACCACCGCTCCGTATTTGTCCAGCCGATCCAGAATCTTGAGCAGAGGATTGATAGCGCCCAGTTTTCCGTTCTCGACGCCGCGCGCGGCGAGTCGCAACGCCGGCTCCAGCCGGGCCATCTGCACCCGCGCCTGATCGACCCGGTCCGCCCGGTCGTCTGTCTTCAAGGACTGCGTGACGATTTGCCGGATCCGCTCGCGCGAAAGACATTCGTCGCGCGCGATCTCCTCATAGGAAAATCCCGACCGCACCATCCCCATGATCCGAATCCGCCGCTCCTCGCGCTGGCGGGCGGTGCGGCGGACGGGAACGAGGGCTTGCTGTGCGGTCATCGGGCGGCTCCGGGTGCAGGGTTGACGACAGTTCGTCGAAAGCGAATTTATGACATACTACAAATTCTTTCGATCAGAAACAAAAATGTCACGGAATCCACGCTGGGCCGGCGCCGAACCGGAAGAACGAATGACGGAGTTGCGGTGCTACGACCTTCTAAATCACTTCAGATAACTCTAGTAAACTATTGACAAAACGCTAGCTTTTGGATGCGTAGCGGACCGCCGAGAGCAGAGTTTTCTCGGAGGGGTCGGGGCCGTGTTGCGGCGGCGCCCGCCGCGTCCTCGCCTCGAGGCCAAGCCGCCTCCAGCGGTCAAGGCCTAGGGGTCGCGAGCCTCGAACCGCGCTCGCGCCGCATAGCCCCCTAAGGTTGGCCCCTACGCATGTTGGTCCCGACCTCCCTAGCCCGCAGTCCACGACGCGTCACCGTAATTCCCGTCATTCCCCCACATCCCTACGCCGGTAAACATTGACCTATGATGCAGTAGAGCTTAGGTATGGAAGTACATCACGTGCCTTGCCCGAATCCCGTGCAGGTCGACCCGAGCGTCCCACAGCTGGCGTGCGCCGCCGTCGTCATGACGATGCTGGAAACCGCCGCTACGGCCGCCCCGAGGCCCAGCTGTCCCGCGATCTGGCGGCGGGTCTTGCCGGTGCGCATGTCAGGCGGCAGGGCGATTTTTTCCGCGAGTAGGTTCGATTTGTTCAGCCGATGCAGCGCCAGCCAGACGGCGCGCTCGTCCTCGCCTTGCGTCGACGATGTCGGCCACGGACGTCGTACCGTCGCAACGGCGCCAGACCTTCGCGGCAAATTCGTTCAGGCAGGTCGCGGCATGGCGACCCATATCGTAGACCAGCGTTTCGTCGTCGATCTCGCGCACGATCAAATGTGCGGTCTTGGCTTTCGGCATAGGATTCGGCGCCATGGCTACCCGCTCGGTTATGAGTATGGAGGCAAACACAACATTACGGGCCGCGCAAGTCTCAAATAGATAGGCAGCAACAAAACGCGTTCCCGATGAGAACGCGTTTTCTCGCGCTACCTCTGCGGAATTACGGTCGCAAAATTGTAAATAAGGGCGTGTCACTGTAGTTCCCAGCTTCAGGACCGCCAGCAGGCCGAAGCTGCGCGCTCCCTGCTCGCCGGCGACAGCGATGGCGGTCAGGTACGCTTGCCGGCGGACGCCGGATCGGCCTTCGC
>JBAQGU010000824.1:0-5821 GCA_049287975.1 Roseiarcus sp. | reverse complement strand
TCGTCATTGCGAGGAGCGAAGTTGCGAAGCAACCCAGGGTAGCTTTCGTACGGAAAAGGAGAAGCAATGAAGCTGTTCGTCCCGCGAAATGCGGCCTGAGTGTACGGAAAAGCGGATGGCCCGTTTCCTCCAAGGGGACCGGCCGGTGGCTGGTGAGGAACCGCAATGACGGGTTGGAAGTTGGCGCGCTTATTCTTGGGCGTCGTCTTGGTTCTTAGGGGACGCTGAGGGTCGTCTAGGGTTTGCGCGAAAAAGGCCGGCTCGACCGGACGCATCGCCGTCAGGCCGCGACGAAAATCTCGCCCCTGCCGAGAACCGCCATGTCGCCCATGAGCCGACGCAGCGGGACACGCAACAGCTCGGCCGATTTGGCGCTCGATTCTCGGATATGGGCCGCCATCAGCCGGTGCGCCGTCAGATCATGGACGCCGCAGTCGACGAATGTCGGGCCGAAATCGCCGGACACCATGCCGAGCACGATCGTGCCGCGGCGCATCAGATAGCCCGTCCGTGCGCCGGCGGCGCCGCGGACGATCAATGTTCCCGCCAGCATGCGCGAGCCGGCGTCATCGCCGGCATTGCCCTCGACGATCAGGGCGCCGCGGCGCAACCGGTCGGCAGCCCGCGCGCCGGCATCACCACGCACGACGACCATGCCGCCGCTCATGCCGTGGACTTCGCCGGCGAGCGGTCCGCCCAGCCGATCTCCGACGTCGCCGGCGATCTCGATCAACCCCGCCGCCATCCCGGAAGCGGTCCAATGGCCCGCATTTCCGTTGATGGTGAGACGTCCGCCCGCCATCCGACGACCCGCTCGAACGCCCACATCGCCGTCGACTGTGAGGGATCCCGCGCTCATGCCTTCGCCGACGCGATCGAACCTTTCCGATCCGCCCGCGATCACGATGTGCTCGGCGCTTCCGTCCGAGATGTCAAAGAGATCGCCGACGCGTACGGCTCCCCGCGTCGTCTGCAGTTCGACGCCGTCGATCTCGCGCAGGCTCTTTCCGGCGAGCCGCTGCGGCGTCAGAGACGACATGTCGAGCCTTTGTTCGGGCGCGGCGCGCAGACGCAGAACGAGCGGTTTCACGTTTCCTCTTCCCCGGGGCGCGCATGGTCTCCGCCGTCGGGCGACAGGGCCCTGAGGTGATAGTGGTGCGGTCCCAGTTTCCCGCCGTAATTGCCGGCGCTGACGCGAGCGGCGCCCGTCGCGGCGCCCAAGTCGACGATCGCGCGCACCCCCGCGCGCATCGCATTGGCGACCGCTTCGGACGTCAGCCCATCGATGACGATTTCCAGCACGCTGCCGATCTCCGGATCGAGCGCCGTTTTCACCGCGCCTCTCAGCGTCGGGCAATAGGCGTCGTTGGTCGATGCGCGCATGCCCTTGTACTTGGCCCCGATCTTGGAGCCCGATCGCGCTATGCCTCCCGGGAACGGCATGATCGCGTCGGGAACGGCCTCGATCGCCTCGACCGCGGCTTCCGCCGCGGCGAGCGCCTGCTTCGAGCCGGCGGCGAGAATCAAGAGATTGCCGCCGCCGACCGCGGCGCGCGTCAGGGCGACCGTCGCTTCACAGACGAACTCGCCGTCCATCACCGGAATGCGCCAATAATGCCTGGCTCCCAGACGCTTCGAAATCTGCCATCCGTCGCCGAAATAACGCAGCGAATCCCCCAATTTCAGCCGCTCTTCTCCTTCCAGATCGCCGTAGCAGGCCGAACCCGGCGAGGTCAGGACGCACTGTCCGACGCGGTTGCGAAGCTGGTTCTGCAGGTCGGTCGCCGACATAGCGAAGACGAGCACGCGAACGCCGGGCCGCCCGTCGGGCGTCTGATTCGGCCGAAGCTCCCGGTCGATGGCGGCTTCGCAACCGCAGCCGATGACCGAGGTCGCGTAACCCGTCATCGTCACGGCGGCTTGCCGCGCCCAGCGCAGGCTGTCCGCGGTGATGACGATCGCGGCGGCCCGCATGCCGAAAGCTTCGGCGAACGTATCGTCGATCAGGACGCCATTCAATTTCATAGGCTGCATGACACAGCCTCGAACGGATCGGCGACGCCGAGCGCGCTGGCCCGCACTTTCAACAGGTCGGGCTCAATGCCATAGGTCTCCTCGTAATAGTCGCGCATGCGCCGCTCGATCGCGGGGTCGATCTCGAGATCGATGCTCAGCGCTCGCCCCGAGCGATGATGCAGGATGCGACCGTCGCGCACCACGAGATCGCCATCCTTGAAGACGAACGCAGCGTTGCGGAACATCGCCGCCTTGTCGGGCTGCTCCGCGTAAACCGCCACGTCGGCCCGGGCGCCGGCGGCCAGATGCCCACGATCGCTCTGGCCCAGCAGTCGGGCGGCCGACGAGCGGGTCATGACGGCGATTTCGGGATACGTGTATTCGCGCCTGATCGACGGCAGGGTGGACATGGCCATCGCGGCAGCGGGTAATTTCGCGATCCATTCGGCGCGCCGATCGCGATCCATCAACAGCGCGAAGAGATCGGGATAGGCCGTGTATGGCGCGCCGTTGGGATGATCCGTGGTGAAGAAGACGCGGGAGGGATCGTCGATCAGCAGGAACAGCTCCAGCCCCGCCGCCCATTGCACCGCATTGTGAAAGTCGGTCGCGCGATAATTATACGGCACGATTCCGCCGCCATTCGAATCGCCGTCGATGATCGCCCATTTCTTTGGGCTGGCCCTGCCGATAGCGCTGAACTGACGCGTCACGTCGCTCGAAATCGTCACCGTCTGGCCAAACATGACCTGACCCACGTCGACGGTAATGTTCTTATGAGCATTGACGCTTTCCGCCAGCCGCGCCGCGGCGGAGGAGAACCGCTTCTCGCCTTCCACGCCGTAGGCATAGAATTGTATGTGAGCGAGATGCAGCGGCAAACCCTCCGCCGCTTCGATCGTCGCGATGACGGAATCGGCCCCGGCGGCAAGGCCGAGATTGTTGCAATGCACGTGCAGCGGATGCGGCAAGCCGAGGTCGATCACCGCGCGCTGCAAGGTTTTGAGGATGCTCCGCGAGGAGACGCCATACCCGGGGACGACGTCGTCGAGCGAGAAGGATCGCACATTCGCCTTGAACGCCGCCGCCGCCCCTGCATTGATGACCTTGACGCCCAGCGCCCGCGTCGTTCGCAGGGTCCAGGCGACATATTCGCTGACATGGGCGGCGCTCGCCTTGTCGCGCATCGATCGCAAGAGATAATCGTCACTGCCGAGAACGCAGAGGATCGCCTTGTCGATGATGGGAACGTCGGCGAGCTCGAGATGGGCGCGCAGCGCTTGGTGTGGCGCGATGGCGGGCTCGACCACGGTGGTGAACCCCATCGCCGCATAGTCGCGGCCGGTCTGGCGCGTCGTCCAGCCGGCGGCGGAAAGCGGCGTGAGCTCGGATCGAGGCGCCGCTCCGCGACGCCATTCAGGCAGCAGCAGGCGGGCGGTATTCACGTTGGCGCCCGCGATATGCGAATGGATGTCGATCGCGCCCGCCATGACGACCATGCCGCTCGCATCGTGAACGGCGTCGGCGCGCGCGCCGGCCGCGGGCGCCTCAACAATCCGGTCGTCGTGAATCCAGACATCGCCGACAGCGTCGCGGCGTTGCGCGGGATCGATGACGCGGCCGCCCCGGATGCATGTCAGCATGACGCTGCGCCCGCGTCGTCGCCGAGCGCAACGACGAGCTTACCGATCACCTCCGCCACCGACGGTGTTTGGCTCGGATGCGAAGCCGCCTTCGAGACCAACGTCCCCATCGCTACGCAATAGTCGACGCTGTCGTGGTCGACGCCAGGGCGTCCGACGGCGATGCGCACGGTGGGGGGCCGCGAAAACTCGGCGGCGGCGGCGGTCAACGCGATGAGCGGAATGGGCTTTCGCCATCGGGGAGCCTCGGCGCCGTATGCGGAAATCCAAAGCGCGCAATCGGCTTCGCCGCTCTCGACAAGACGTTCGGCATCGAAGATCCAGCCATCATGGTCCGGGAATCCCGACCCGAACCCCGTTCGCATGGGAAAGCCGGTCATCCCGCCGCAGACTTGCAGGACGCCCGCTGCGTTGTCGCCCGGCGCGAGCGGCAGCCCCGTGAAGCGCGTCTTTGCATTGAGATCCCTCACGAGGCCGCAAAGCATTTCGATCGTCAGGACGTCGAGACGCGCCGCCGACCAAACAGCCACGCCGAATTTCGCCGATCGCAGCGTGGCGGCGAGCGCGTCGATCTCGCTCGAGCGAGCGCCCGAAAGCGTGACGGGCCTGCCATTGACGCGGGCGCGCAGGGCGGCGAGCCATCCCGGCAATGAAGCCTCGTCGGCGGATATCATTTCGATTTTCGGGACACGGTCGGCCGCGGCCCCCGCCAGCGCTCGCATGTCTGCTTCGTCGGCGCCGAGCCGAAATATTCGCTTCAGCGCCCCCTTCGCGGCCGGCGGCGTCAGCGCTCGCGTGCGCAGATTCGGCATCGCTTCGAGAAGCCCCGATTCCAGCAGGCCATTGCCGACCAGCAGCACGACGTCGCCGCGCGTCCGCGCTTCGCCTGGCGTCGTCAGCATCATCCCACTTTCGCGCAAGACATCGAGATCGCGCAACAAAGCTGTCGAAGACATGTGGTCGACGACGCCGCCGATTCGCTCACAGAGGGCGATGGCCGCCTGCGCTCCCGCAACGTCGGCTCCAAGGCCCGCCACGACGGTCAGACGACTTTTCCCGATGAGCCCGGCGGCCTCCGCGATGGCCGCATCCAACGGGGCGGCTAGCCCGTTGATCGAGGATTGCGACATCCCCTCGTTTCCCCTGGCTTCGCGGTATTGTTTGTCGCCGGCGAGAGCCGACGTGTTAACCGCCGCGAATTACTGCATCCAATCAGTCGTATTTGATGTAGGCGAACCGTTGATCCGTTTCCGGCGTTCCCTCCAATGCGCCGCCGGCTTTCCCCGGCCGCCACTGAACCACTTCCTCGATTTTTTTCGCGAGTTCGAAGTCCTTGTCCGTGACCCCCTTGGCGGCGTGGTTCATGAGCCGAACTTCGACCCATGCGTAAGACGCCGTGATATCAGGGTGATGCCATGCCGCCTCGGCGAGATGACCGACGGCGTTGATCACCATCAGCGTGCCCTTCCAACTATGCGTCTTATATTTCCGACGAATCCAACCGCCTTCGTAACGCCAATGCGGAAGATCGCGCTGCAGTCGCGTGGCGATTTCTTCCTCCGAATACGTTCGCTCGGGCGTTTTTTCGGTCACTCGACGACTCCCCGGGCCTTCCACTCGGCCACGCGCGGGCTGCCCGCGCTTGCCAAAGTCCTAGGTCGAAAACATTATAATCTCGAACTCGGATTCGGCAAGCCATATCCGAGCCGACGGGAAGAGAGGCCACGCGGGGCCGCAATGAAATTTCTGCATGCAACTCCGCCGGCCGGCGTGGCGGTCACGGTATCGGCTCGTCTGCACCTCGGCTTCCTCGACCTCAACGGCGAATCCGGCAGTTCGGCAGCCTGGGTCTTTCGATCAGAGAGCCGCGCGGACGCCTCACATTGCGTCGCGCCAGCGCGGCTCGGGTCCGCTGGCCGGACTGGGGGTTCGCGTTTCGAGGTGCAACGCGAAGCGGCGCCGCTGTACGCGCTCTCGCAGAACGCCGATGATCCCACCGAACTGTGGGAACGGGCGCTGCTGTTCGATGCGAGCCTGAAGCAACGCCGCCTCAATCCCGGCGCTAGCGCCGACTTGACGGTCGCGACCCTCTTCGTGCGGCGACTGCGCGACCTCGGTTTGCCCGACTTCTCGCCAGACGTCTTGCAGTCTCAGCGGAACAA